>JADFYC010000168.1 GCA_015233295.1 Deltaproteobacteria bacterium
AGCGACGCCTGGACACCGGCTATTCCGGCGCCCACCACCATGACGGAACCAGTCGGTTTTTGATGACCAGAATGTTCACTCATATTGATAATCACCTTTCATCACGGTAAGCCAAAAAAAGGGGCGGAAACAGATACGTGCCCATCAGGCAAATTCTTCCCGCCCGCCCGCAACCCTAAAGACGTTTTAAAGAGGCGAGGCATTTATTATTTAGGAGCCGATGCTCCTTTCTGTAGCCTTTCTAAAGAGATTTGTTATATATCTTTAATAGTATTGATTGTCAAATAGAAAATTGCGACCCGGAACACAAATTGGTGATCCGCCTGGCCTCTCCGGGGAAACATAGCTATGGCGTGTGATCAAGGTAGGTTAGCTAAATTAGGCGATCCCGGCCGGGGTTCAGCACCGGGCTGTCCCCAAAAGAAATCACGGTCGATAAACTTTTTGGTCACGGTTTAGAATTTTTTGTGGTAAGATATAATGCTCGAAATTCACGCGGGTGAAGATGTGCCGCAGCCGCTCATCGACTCATCAACTCATCGACGTCGGCCGGACGTCGGTCGAACAAACGGAATTCATTAACTTAACTATTTCATCCAGTTTCATCCAGCCGTCACCCCGGCCTGAAGCGTCAATGTGGCCGAGGGTTGAACAATCGGAGCTTGGTCAGAGATTATGAAATCATTTATCAATATCGGGATGGCTTTAATCCTGGCCGTCATGCTGGGCGCTCCGGCATGCCAAAAGGCCGAAGAACAATCATCAGGGACCGGAGAAAAAAAACCGCAGACGGCAACCATGCCTCAAGAGCCGGTTAAAGAGCCGGCCGCGGTGTCAGGTATCTCCTTGGGAGCAACTCTGGACGAAGTGATGAAGAAGGCTCCCGGAGCCAAAAAGGTACCGGACCAGGCCGGAAAATTCACCATTCTGGTTGATGCTGATCCGGGAGAACTATTCAAGGTCAAGGCCGTGACGCGGACTTTCTTCTTTGACGTTGAAAAACGCCTTCAGGCCATCATCTATAATTTTGATTTCGAGTTCAACGGAAGCCAGGCCAGAGAAGCTTACACCCATCTGACCCAGAAGTTTAAGGCCGAATTTGGAGCTACCCCAACTGAAGTAAAAAGTTCCTACCGGTCGGCCTCGGATGATCAGGCGGCCTGGGGTCTGATCCTAAAAGAACAAAAAGAAGTGGAGCTTGATAATAAGGTTAAGGAATTACGTTGGGCTGGGGCTAAGATGGCGATTACTCTATCACTGGCTGAGATGGTCCCGGTGGGCGTTCCCCAGGATAAGGCGGGACCCCGGTTTGAATCGGTGGCTTCCTTTTCCCTGGCGGGTTTTTCGCAAGCATTGGAAGGAAAATGAGTTGCGATTAGGATTTCGCTCTGACGATCAAGAAAGAAGTTTGGGACAAAATCAAGTGTGTCGAATTGGACGTCACGTGTCATTGACTTAAGAGTGCGCTGTTGGAAAAATGTACCCAGGCTGGGTAATGCGAAAACCAAGCCTGGAATCTTAGGTCAATGACATTGCCCTGTAACCCTTAACTTGATGAAACCACTATTTGGAGGAAGCACACTATGAAAAGAATTCTTATTCCTTTAGTCCTGCTCGTTCTTGTAATGACATCTGTTAATGCCCTGGCTGCGTGTATAACTTTCACGATGTCCGACGGGGGATCCAACGAACTCGAAACCTACTGCGGCCGGTTTAACTACAAGGGAGATACTCGGACCTTCTACTTCGTGGACAATAACACCTATGTGGTAATTGACACCTGGTGGGACTCTAAACATGATGGTGGTGAACCCTATCTTCCTATGATCAGCGAACTAGACAAAGTGGTGGACAAATATTTTGGCCACAACCGAAAAGAACGGTATGGATATCACAATGATCCCAGCCTCAAGGTGCGGAAGGCCCGGGAAGTTGGAGTATATATTGTTCATAACAAAATGATGTATTGCCCGAAACTGGATAAACTCAAATCGGGCTATAGCGTGGTCACGCATAAGAATTTCGTATCCGACGTTAAAGAACTGGACCAATATCTAGCTTCCTGGAAGAAGCACGGGTCGCCGGACCAATAAGCTTTCTGAACCAATAAGCCTTTCTGACGGTGAACTCTGCCGCGGTGACTCCGGGTCACGCCCAGCCGTGGTTTGACGATTTTAAGAAACCGGTGGACACTAATGGATTTTAAAGTCTTCTTAGCCACTTTCGGAACAATTTTCTTGGCTGAATTAGGTGATAAAACTCAACTGGCCTGTATTCTTATGGCGGCAAAGACCGGGAAACCGGTCTCCGTCTTTTTAGGCACGGCCACGGCTCTGGTCTTAGTCTCTCTTTTGGGGGTCCTCTTTGCCCAACTGGTGTGTCAATATCTGCCGGGCGAGATCATTAAGAAGGTGGCCGCAATCGGCTTCGTCGTCATCGGCGGTTTGATGTTTTGGGGAAAGCTTTAACAATACGCAACTGCTATCCAGAGTCAAGATGTTCACCCGTGATGATTCCAACGCAGCATTCATAGCCGCCGGAGTTTCTGAGGTGGGCAGCTAAAGATGCGCCACCGGCATATCCCTCGTCACTTCATCCAACTGACACCAGTATATGACATCAACCTCGACGGATGTTCCGACAGCGCACTTTATCGCGGTAACGGACTTAACTGATCATCTTGACACCTTCCTTTCTAACTCAGTTTAACCCAGGACGGGATAATCCAATGCTAGACGATCTCTCTATCAAAATCGCCGGGAAAGGTGGGGATGGGGTTATTTTTCTAGGCGATGTGCTGGCCGTGGCCTTAAAGAGGTGCGGTTATCAGGTCATGTTGGTCAAAAAATATGGGGCCGCGGTACGGGGTGGTGATGCTGCCTGCCAACTGCGGATCAGCCGCCGGCCGGTCGAACATGAAGGGGCCCGCGTGGATGTCCTGATGGCTTTCCAGGCCGAAACGGTTAAAGAGAACTTGAGACGGCTGAAAAATGACGGATGGTTGGTGGTCGATGACCACCCCGAATCCTGCCCGGATATATCCGACCATCCTGGTCCGGTGTGCCGCTTGCCGATCAACCGACTGACCGATCAATTCGGGGCGAAATCAAAGAATATCATTTCCTTAGCTTTCCTGGCCTACGTCTTGGGGATGGATCTACCCGTGATTCGTGACGCGGTGGAGCAGAATCTGACCAAAAGAGGCATTCCGTTGTCTAATTTGGATGTATTTGACGCCACCTTGAAGGAAGCGTCCGCGGATGTTAGTCCGGCCCAGGGTTTGGTGGTTGGCCGCACTGACGGCCTCGATGGGTCCGTTTTATGGAGCGGCAACGAGGCGGTTGTCTTCGGCGCCCTGGTATCCAAATGTAGGATGGTGGCGGGGTATCCCATTACTCCGGCCACTTCTACGCTGGAGTTGTTTTCCCATATCCTGCCCCGGCTGGAAGGATTTTCAGCCCTGGTTCAACCTGAGGATGAGATGGCCGCGATAGGTGTCGTCATCGGAATGTCCCTGACCGGGGCCAAAGCCATGACTGCCACTTCCGGGCCGGGTTTTCAGCTCATGGGTGAGTTGCTGGGCTACGCCTGCGTGACCGAGACGCCACTGGTCCTGCTCAATGTGCAGCGGGGTGGGCCGAGCACCGGTCTGCCCACGGCCACCGAGCAATCCGACCTGTTCTACACCATTCATGGCCGCACCGGAGACTCCCGGCTGATCGTTTTGGCGCCAACGACCGTAACCGAATGTTTTTATCTAACCGTAGAGGCTTTTAACCTGGCCGAGAGGTTTCAGACCCCGGTGATTATACTGTCCGATCAATACCTGGGGATACGTAAGGAAAGCGTCTCCAAGCCGGATACCTCATCGATTGAAGTGACGGACCGGGTGGTGGACACGACCACCAATCGGCGGTTTCAACTGACGGACTCGGGCATTTCCCCCTACCTGGCTTTGGGACGAAGCCCACGGTTTATTGTCACCGGGTTGTGTCATAACGAAGAAGGCCGGCCGGATGCCACACCTGAGAATCATCAGCTCATGTCAATGAAGTTGGAACGCAAATTTCAGACATTGACCACGGAAATAGACCGTCGTCAGGACTTTGTCGAATACCGGGGCGATCCAGCCGCTGATTTCGGAATCGTCTCCTGGGGCTCTTCCGCCGGAGCGGTTAGAGAGGCCGTGGACAAATTATCCGACCTGGGCCGGCCCGTTGCCGCCGCCTTCCCCAAAGTGCTTAGCCCTCTCCCGTCCCATCTGGGGGATTTCCTTAAGTCCAAAAAGCGTATCCTGGTCGTGGAGCTGAATCAGCAGGGGCAACTGGCCGCCTGTCTGCGGGAACAATATTTATGCCCGACTTTGGGGCTGAATCGCGTCGGCGAATCCTTTACCCCGGAAGAGGTGATGGACAGAGTTAAGGAGGTTGACTGATGCACCTGCCATCCGAATACCGGTCTCAAATGAGTTCAGTCATCTATTGCAAACGATGCGGAAATCACGTCATTATGGGGGCCATGCAGAAAGCTTTCGCCCAGCAGGATATCGACCCGGAGTCTCTGGTCATCGTGGCCGGGATCGGGTGCGCCAGCCGCGTCCCTTTTTACATCAATGCCTATGGGGTGCATACCCTGCACGGCCGGCCCTTACCGGTGGCCATCGGCATCAAAACGGCCAATCGTAACTTGAAAGTGGTGGTGGTCACCGGAGACGGGGACGCTTATGGTATCGGCGGCGGCCACGTGCCCCATGCCACCCGAAAAAACATCGACCTGGTCTTCGTGGTGGTCGATAATAGTGTTTACGGCATGACCGGGGGGCAAACGTCACCCACGACCCGGCAAGGACATCAGACCTCCACGACCATCTATGGGACCATTTTGGAGCCGGTCTCACCTGTCTTCCGGTCCCTGGCCGATAAGGTTTCCTTTGTCGCCCGCGGCACGGTGGAACATTCCGCCCAGTTGATCGACTTGCTGCAGCAAGCTTTGGCTCATCCCGGATTTGCCATGGTCCATGTCCTCAGCCGATGCCCCACCCATGATAAGCTTCATTATTTTGACGAAAATGCGGCTCGGGTCAGAGACATCCCGCCGGACCATGACCGGACCAGCCTGCCCGCGGCTTTGAATCTCTGCCTTGATCCGGATCATTTGTACACCGGCGTTTTCCATCAGGTGCTGAAACCCACCTATAACGACCGGGCCGACATGATCCTGGCCAAGGCCAAGGCCCAGAAAGGGATCACGACCGTGGAGGACCTGGTTGAGCAGTATGTATAACGAGCCGACTCGACTGGCTGACACGCCCCGGATGGTCTGGGCCGGGGGTGAGCGAGGGTTGATCATGCCTGGTTTCCTGAATGGACTCGACCCAGATATCGGCCGGGTTTTGCTGGCCCAGCTTCGTAATCTCTGGACACACACATCTACGGCGTTGGAAGGCAACACCCTCACCTTGGGGGAAACGGCTTTCGTCATTGAGGAAGGATTGACTGTCTCCGGTAAGCCCCTGAAAGACCACCAGGAAGTGGTCGGTCATGCCCGGGCTATTGATCTTATATATGATCTGGTCAAGAGAAACGGGCCGGTTATAGACCGGGATTTATTTCTGCTCCATCAGCTAGTTCAAACGGAAATTGTTTTGGACGTCTATCAACCGGTGGGAGACTGGAAAAAGGAACCAAACGGGACCTACCGGATAGAGGGCGACCAGCAGATTTTTTTTGAGTATGCCGCCCCCGAAGATGTCCCGGCCCTGATGACGGAGTGGCTGCACTTGCTCAATGGACACTTGAAGGCTGATCTGGCACGGGATGCCGCCCTGACCGCGTATGTGGAACTGCACGTTTCTTTCGTCCGGGTCCACCCCTTTTTTGACGGGAATGAACGGATGGCCCGGTTAGTGTCTAACTTGCCGGTCATTAGATCCGGCTTTCCGCCTATTGTCATTCCCCGGGAACAACGGCGGGCCTATCTCCTGGCGCTCCGAAAATATGAGGCTCTGGCCGGAACGCAGCGACCCGGTCAAGGACTTCTCCCCATAACCGACGGTTTAAATGATTTTAAGGCACTGTTTGGAGAGTCTTGGAAAGAGTCTTTAGGGTTGGTTGAACAGGCCCGGCAAGCCCAGGCTACGCGGGTTAAGTTACACTGAACTTCACCAGGGCGTGGGCCAATTCCCCTTACAGGCCGGAAGATTGCCGCAGAGTACCTGCCGAATATTCTAATGAAACCCCATTGGCGCCAACGTCAATTCAATCTATAACCCCTGTTCGTTTAATAAGCGATGGTTTAAAGGTGACGTGAATAATGAAATCCGACTTTCAAAAATACCAAGATTTTTGGGAAGACGAAGCGCAGAAAAACAAGGATGCAGACCAACTCTATATGACGGTCGGTTCTGTTAACCCGGAGCAACATGATCTGGTTGGAACAATATTAACCACCGGCATGAAAAACAACGGGTTATTACCTCATCATAAGATACTGGACATCGGTTGTGGCAACGGACGATTAGCCGAAAAACTAACGGACTATTTGTCCGAAGAAGGGGAATACTTCGGCTTCGACATCTCAGCTACACTTATTGAAGCGTCCAAGGCCAAAATTACGGCGCCTAATTTCCATTTTAGCCTTAGTAGTGGAGAAACATTTCCTTTTCCCGATAATCATTTTGATTTTATCGTATTATTTTCCGTATTCACCCACCTTCATGCCCCGACCATTTCTTCCTTCATGAAAGAAATACATAGATTACTAAAAAATACCGGCGTTTGCCTGGCCACAGTGATCATCAATAATGATATTGACAAAGACGCCGGAGATATCCAGCGGATGAAGCATAACTACGCATATATCGAAAGTCTCGTCTTAGAGCAGGGATTAGTGGTAGATTCAGTCCAACAAAAATGGCAGCAAGAGAGCGCTGATCCGGCAAAGGTGCTTTTTTCCGATCTTGAAGGCAGTCAATCATGTTTAAAGATTGTTAAGCCGGATTTCCCCAACAGAATCCGAGTAACCCCCAAGATTTTCAAATCACGCGCCCCCCTTACAGATTGGTTCAACCCTTTAAGCCTTCTTAAAAATCAGAAGATGTTGAAAATGCGGCTTCGACTAGGTCGCCTTTATCGGAAGTTGCTGTACTCCTTGGGGGGGGACTTCGGATTCGGCTTCTTAGCCGGCCCCAAATTGACCGACGGTGTTTGGAAGAACCACCCCGTCACGACTCATCTGGTTATCCAAACCTACGAGAACGGCGCGACCTTTGTCTTCAACTCATCCGACGGGAGCAATTTCGTGATATACCAGGTTACCTCAACCAGCGAATTCCTCATGGAGGGATTTGATATCTACGGTAACAATTTAAAAAAGATCAGCATGTTATTCACAGCCCCGACCGCCGCTACGGTGACCTTTACAGACGACGCCAACGATGAAACAAAGTCGATGCACATGTATAAGTTTTTGGCTGTTAAATAGCCTCTGCCTCAATCTTAAAACATGGCGGTGTTTCACCTCGCTCCTCATCTCCCAGGGCTGCCGGAAATTCACGGCCGGGAGCAGCCGCGGGTATCCTCGGCCAGGAGAACATTGGCATATTTTATCAGGTATTACCCTATGTTATATAACATCCTCGAAATAAATCGGTGTCCTCAATTTAGGGTATCATAATGTCCCATCGAATGGCTGCGCTCGGAGCCCTGGCCCTAGTACCAATAACCGTCACGATCGCCCTGACCGCCTATTTCTACGTCAATATTCCACAGTGGGACCAATGGGATACGGCTGTGATTCTGGCCAAAAAAATCGCCGGCGACCTCTCCTGGCGTGACTTATGGGCCCTCCATAATGAACACCGGTTGCTGTTTCCCAGACTCCTCATGCTCTTGCTTAGCCATTTCTCAAGCTGGAACATTGCCTGGGAACTGGCCCTGAACGTCGGCATCGCTCTCACCACAATGACCTT
>JADFYC010000169.1 GCA_015233295.1 Deltaproteobacteria bacterium
ACTTTTTCTGCCAATCCTTGGCCCAATGCCGCCAGAAATGGCAATTAATCAAGTAGCCGTCAAGTACCCGCGCTGGGTCTGGCAGCCCACCAGGGAATATACTTCATGAATTTTGGAGCGGCTCCCATATCATAAGGCACAATGACACCTGATTCAACAGCCTCCCTGATTAGGCGGGAGGCGGCTGCCATGTTCTGCTGTTCAATGCCGAACCGGTCGCGAACAGAACTGTTCGTGAGATACTCCTTATTAACATATTTGAGACAGGCGGGAAGATAACAAGCCCGAACCCGATCGTCTTTGTCCATCCTGGTCAGAGGTCGGTGAGCAAAAAGTACGGCTCGGGTATTTTCGCCAATCACCTCAAAAGCCGGCGCCGGTAGTTGGAAATACTCTGTCTGAAACACGACCTTGTCGACACCGCTGCCGCGTTCCTCGCAGACACCAATTCGCCTCATGAATGATGCTAAGGCCTCGTTCCGCGAACGTGGAGGGGTATCCAGGAACCGGTCTATATGCACAAGTGGAAGACCAGGATTACTGATCTCCATTCGATCGGAAAAAATCTCAATCATGGGGCCGCTGCCGGTTACAAAAAAATCCTGATGAATCAAAGCATTTGCGACCAGCTCCCGAACTGCCAGCTCCGGATACATAGGGACAGTCTTCCGCAATGCTTTTTTTATGACTTCGTTGGAAGGAAGCAGTGCATTGATGTAGCCGATCAGCCCTTCGAAACCGGCAGCGTAACCTTTAGCACCTTCTTGCTCACGGATGGTTTCAACCCGACTATTATCCTTATAAACAATGACTCGAACCGCCTTGCGTCGAAGTGAACGGAATTCGTCAAGCCTTTTGGCCAACAACATCGCTCCCAGATTCATGATGTTCCATCGTCCGGTATCGGTCCGGCTGATAAGATTATCTGCTTCCAGCGCCATGAGAATTCCGGCACGAGATTCCGGGAGTGGGAGTTTCAGGAGGTCAAAGTAGGACGGATAGTCAAGGAATTTAATAACCTCATCGCCGGCAACCTCTTCGGCCGCCACCAGGTCTTCGAACGGAATCTGGTCAAAAATCCGCCATAGCTCACGTTCTTTTTCCGGGAAGTCCTTCAACCTCTTTTTGTACGAGCCGACCCGGATAAATTCCTGATGTTTAAATTGCACCGGATGCCGAAACGCCCGGCCAATCTCCAGGAGCACCAGCTTGTAACCACCGGCTTCAAACTCGAAGAACCGAAAAGGGATTTTGGGAGAGAGCAAGCGTAGCAGCCAGTTTTCCAACTCTTCGTTGCCGATTTTAGTGGTGAGAGGTGAGAACTCGGTCCCGATAATCTCATGATTATTATTGTCGATCCCCCACACCATGTAACCAAAGGCCTTTCCGGCCAGCACTGCTGAATTTGACAGCGCAGAGAGATACTCGCCGATATCTTCTGGCTCGGCCTTGTTCACCTTGAACTCCACCCATTCAGTTTCCTGGGGTAGCTTGCGGAGTTCATTCACCAGGCTGATCAAGTATTCTGGAGTTCTGTTGGTTGTCAATTAGCTTGCTCCTCACTATATTTACCCCAACGCGATCTCTCTGTGAAAGTTGGAAAAGTTTCTGGCTATATTACCCTCCGCCACCACCGTATCGGCAATGGGAATTTGGGGTCAGGCATAACGGGCGGGTCACGACGCGAGACACCGGGAGGGTAAACCAACTGCCCCAAGCATCAGTCCTGATCGCTGGTGAAGCTCCAGAACTTCTTCTTGGATTTCTTTTTCTTTTCGTCCGACCTCTTGGCCAACCATTCTTAATGGGCGATTCGCTCGGCCGCAAGTGATTCCCGCTGTTTCTGCCGGGCGGCGCCAACATTATCATGAGGCAAAAGCCGGCCACACCATTGGCACCTGAAGGTCTGCCGTGATAAGAGAACCCGTCCGCAATACGGACATCGGTCCGGACCGGTCGGCTCGGCACGCGACTCCCCCTCCGACCTGAGTTTGGCGTCGCGATCCGGGGAATCCCCTGGCCCGGATGAACCCACCCGGCCACAATATTCACAGGCCGTCTCCACTGCTCCCGCTGAATCGGGCAGGGCAGCGCCACAACCTGCGCATTTTTCCGGAATCATAGATTTAGCGGCAACGATCTTGAAGGTCAACCTGAAATATTTTGGGGTTACTGCCGATCATGACGCGAGCAAATCGAATAGGCCCTGACGGTAGATAATCCACCAGGGCCCATTTCTTAGCTATCAATCAAATTATTTTTTAGAAAATTTTGGCTCCCCGGGCCGGACTCGAACCAGCGACAAGGTGGTTAACAGCCACCCGCTCTGCCAACTGAGCTACCGGGGAACAGCAGCGTTAGATGAATTTGGCTTGTTATCACCTGGTCGCCCGGTTGTCAATAAAAAAAATACATAATCTACTTATTAGCCTGTAATAGGTTAGTTTTATTTGTTTAAATCAGGCTCTCCGCCGGAGACGAAAATTATCCGTCAATGCGTTGTTCAGCGGCCCACCGCTTTAATGTAGTTACAAAATAGCTTGCCTCTGTCATCCGGTTGTGATATTAACTGTGACTAAATTATCTCCATGAGCGTCACGGTCCCACCGGGCACGGCCGCAAGTTGTGTGAGCAATAAGATGGATTTTCACCAGATGCTCAACAACAGGCGTGGCCGTTTAAGTCAGATTTGTCAACCAGGTAGTCAGGAGGCTTAACAAAATGGAAATCAAGAAAATTGGCGTTATCGGAGCAGGAACCATGGGTCACGGGATAGCCCTGACCGCAGCTCAAATCGGCTGCCAGGTCGTCCTCCGGGATATCGAGGACAAGTTTGTTCAAAACGGCATGAAGGGCATCGACCGTTTCCTGTCTAAGAGCGTGGAAAAAGGAAAGCTGAACGCCGACCAAAAAACAGAGATAATGGGCCGAGTGACCGGCACTACGGAGATGTCAGCCCTGGCCGACGTGGATTTCGTAATAGAGGCCGTCATTGAAGACCTGGATCTAAAGAAAAAGGTGTTTTCGGAACTGGACGAACTTTGCCGCCCGGAAGTCATTCTGGCCAGTAACACCTCATCCATGTCCCTAACCGAAATCGCGGCGGCCACCAAACGCCCGGACAAAGTCTGCGGGATGCACTTTTTCAACCCCGTCCCGATAATGAAACTGGTCGAGGTCATCAGGGGTTATTATACCTCCGATGAGACCATCAAAGTCACCACCGAGCTGGCCGAAAAGATGGGCAAGACGACGGTAGAAGTCAAAAAGGACTCGCCGGGGTTTATCGTCAACCGGATCATGATCCCCCACATGATCGAAGCGATTAAAATCGTTGAAGAAGGCATTGCCACCCCGGAAGACGTGGACAAAGCAGTCAAAAACGGTCTCAACTACCCCATGGGTCCCTTTGAACTCATGGACCTGGCCGGGATCGATATTTGCTATTTTGTCACCGAGTATTTCTACAAGGAACTAAATAAAGAGGGCAAATGGGTTTCTCCCAACTTGCTCAAGACCATGATCCGGGCCAAACGCTTAGGCCGTAAGACCGGCGGCGGCTGGTACGATTACAATAAATAACTCCCTCCGTAAAAACAAATCGCCTGCGGCTCCACGGGGTGCAGGCGATCATGGTTCAACACCTGGAGATTCCCGGCGTCAAGTCTTTGAGGAGGCGAAACCGGCTCTGAAATCCCGATAGGCCATGTTTCGCAACTCATATAAGACGTCGGCCACGTGGACCCCCTGGGGGCAGTATTCCTGGCACATATAGCAGGTCATGCAATCCCAGGTCATCCCCGCGGCCAGGGCCTCATCCTTTAACCCTAAGGCCAGGGCATGCATGATCTGGTGTGGCAAGAGCCCCAATTCAGCCACCGGATCCTGACAATTGGCCACCACCGGACAGGCATTGGTGCATGTCTGACATCTATAACATGACCAGAAGGTGGGGCCCTGGATTGAAGAAGACAATTCCTGTTGAAAATCGCCGTGATCCGGAAGTACTATCAATTCCCTGTCGTTATCTTTTTGAGCATAATGGGCCGCAACAGATTGCCTGGCCGACACCACCGGTTCCGGAAATCCTTTCAAGGCCAACATTTCATTCATGCTCAGCCACAAATCCTGGAGATTAATCCCCACCGGACAAACATCGGTACATCGGTGACAACCCGTGCAAATGTGACTGCCTTCTTGAATGATCCCCAATTCCCTTTCGGTTAGCGGCCTGTCCAAGGCCAGGCTTTTGAGCGCCTTCAGTTTCTCGGAAGGCAGAATAGTCAAATTGTGCATCTCCCAAAAGATCACATTGACCGAACACCTCACGCTACACGTTCCACAGTGGGTACAGGCATCAAGTTCCATTATCCGCCTGGTCGCCACATTGGCCGGATTTTGCCCTCTTCCATGATCCCGTTAACCAGCAGGCTGATCGGGCCGGCCACCATATGGAAGAACTTGCTGAAGGGTAAATAGGCCAGACCGACCAGGCAGGCCAACACGTGAACATACCACAGCCAGATAGCCGCGCCGGCAGAGGTCAGTCCCAGAGCCGCGGGCCTGATCTTTTTGGCCACCCAGTAAGACGCGAAAGCCCAGTCAGGTTTGGAATGGCAACCGGCACAATTCATCTGGTGCAGATCTTCCCCGCGACGCATCCCGGCGGCGTCCGCCGTCACTCCGGATTCAGGAAAAATCACCCCGAATTCTTTCGCCCACTAAGCCCGGAGGGATTCCTTGTCGGCCTCACTGATGACAGAATCCCCGTACTGCCCAACCATGTCATCGTACCGGGCGTGGGAGACAATTTTGGTGGCTTCCATTAAGAAACCGGACATCATGATGATCGCCAGAATAGCCAGAGCATAACGATCCCGGCCACCCGTGGTCACCCGCATTCCCGGTATGGTCCTACGCCGATATAAGGCTATGCCCAGCCCGGCCAGGACCGCGACCCCAAACAGGTTTCTTAGGTAGATGTAAGGTAGTATGGTTGAGGCATAGCCGGGAAAAAAACGGGGCATGATGACCGCACCCAAGGCATGCGTTACCACAAGCAGGGTGAATCCAACATAAATCAGCATGTGCATCAACCAGCGCCGGCCATCCTCTTTGAGCACTCGCCGGTTTAAGAGCACATCCATAAAGAAAATCTTGGCTAAATCTACCAGCTTAGGGCTGAACAACACCCCTACCCCGCCCTTGGCGGCCGCCGACACCCGGACCCGGAACGGAAAATGTTCTCCTCCGGTGTCTATTTGGTGTCGAAACCAGGTCACCACCTTGAAGATCAGTCCCACCAGGAATATGGCTAGCGAGATATGCAGGCAAAGTGATACCAACGGGCTGTCAGCAATGAACATGGCTACTCACCTCATCAGGTTAGAGTGTTCACGGCCCGGCGCGGGGACGCTGGAATAAAAGCTAAAACACAAACCGCAGAGGACGCGAAGAGAAAAAGAAAGGACGCGAAGATTATAGTAAGACATTTATCATACTAAATTAATCTCAGCGTCCTATTTTGTTTTCCCTACGTCCTCTGCGGTTTACTTTTTTTCAAGAGGAGCTCCATCAGAACGCAAAGCAGTGATGCCATTTCCTTGCATTCTCTGGATTAGATGCATGAGTTAAGGAACCATTCGACTATTCATCATCCTCGGCCTGCTCTTTGGGTTTCATATGTTCCGGGATAACCATCAGTTCCGCAATGGCCTCTTTGAAGTGGATGGCTTTAACGCCCAGGTTATATTCCTTATCGAGGTCTCTGATCTGGTCGATACAGTTGTGGCATGGGACAAAAATAATCTTGGCCCCAGTTTCTCTGATTTGCTCGGCCTTGATTTTACCGGATTTGAGGCGGTATTTTTTCATCTCCCCGCCCATAGGCATGGCCCCACCACCACCACCACAGCAGTAGCTGTAATTCCCTTGTAATTTCATGGGCCGGAAATCTTCGGACAACATTTCAGCCAATCTCCGGTTCTTTTCCGCTAAGCCGCCGTTACGCACGACATTGCAGGGATCTTGCACGGTGGTGGGTTCTTTCACTTTGTGCCGGAGCTTGATCCGGCCATCACGGATATAGTCGTGGAACAGCTCCACAGAATGGACGACCTCTTGCTTGGGAGTGTATCCCAGCCACCCGGGCGCCTCGTACTTCACGGCCCGAAAGGCATGTCCACACTCGGTGACGGCCACTTTTTCCACGCCCAGTTCATCGGCCCGTTTGAAGACGTTTTCGACAATCGTTCTGGCGGTTTGGACGTCGCCGGCAAACATGGCCAGGTTGGTGTCGTCCCAGCCCGGTTGGCTGCAGTAGGTGTAGTCTTCCCCCGCGACGTAAAAGATCTTGGCCACTTCCATCATATCCTGGGGATAAAACTTAGGTTCCCGGGCATTGACGGTGTACATGATTTTGGCGCCCTTCTTGTCGATAGGGACGGTCAAGCCGACCAATTCTTCCGACATTTCCTCTTCAATCCATTGGACGGTTTCCACCCACTCTTCGTCGGAGATGCTCATCTGGTTGCCGGATTCCTTGTAATTATTGATGGCCGCCAGAAGACCTTGAGGAGCCATTCCTTGGGACAGCAGCAAAGCCCGCAACAGAGAAATCATCATGGCGATATCAATACCGAAGGGACAGTATAAAGTGCATCGCCGGCACATGTTGCACTCATAATAAACCGTCTTGTAAATCTCTTGCAAATATTCTCGGTCGACCCCGCCATATTTCTTGATCATATCGTTGATGAACCTAATTTTGTAGGACGGAATCATCTTAGGGTCACGGTTGTTGGCGAGATAAAAGTGACAGGTATCAGCGCACATTCCACAATGAGCACAGATACTTAGCCACGTCTTAATACGGGCGCCCAGTCTAGGGGTCAAAAACTCCATTATAGTTCTTGGAATTATTTCTCCGTTCATGAACAACTCCTCTGATTGAGTATCATTAAACCAAGATTATCCCTTAAATTTAGATTGAATAGCCTCTCCGGCCAAACTCAACTGCGGCGGACGCCCGGGAAAAGAAAAATAGAATAATGTGGGATAGTTTGGTAAAGGGAATGAGGATCAACATCAATTCTCCGGACAACATGTGAAACAACATCATATTATTGCCCAGGAAGGAAATATGATTCAAGGTGCCATGGGTCGCAAAGTATCCCGTTAGGAAAGGCAATGCCGTGACGACCATTAGAAAATAATCGGAAAAAGTGGAGATGAGGCGGATATCCGCAGAAAAGATGCGTCGTAGCAGTAAAAATACCGCAATGCCAAGGAAGACAAGGGTCATCCAGTCGGCCACATTTTGAGGCAGGGCCGGCCAACTGACGGCGAAGACCGACTCCTCCCACAGACTGATGTGCCCGGCCAGAAAAATGGGGACGGCCAGCAGACAGATGTGGAAGGTGTACGTCAATACGGAGTAAACGGGATTCTTGACCACTGTTACATTCATGGGTAACAGCCAACGGCCAAGGGTGGAAAGAACATAGCCCCATTTGAAATGCTCGTGGATCACTTTGTCCTTCTTGCGTGATTCCGAATAGAACGTTACCGCCCTCATCACACAGCCGATGATAAAAATCAAAAATGCGGTCCACAAAAGGGGACCTTCGACGAATGAATAAAAGTTCATGTTCTTCTCCCTCTCCTTTCATTTTGACGGTACCCGCATCAATTCCGACAAAAGCAGCCCGGAATCCTCCTTTATTACATCTTCCTATATACTCACAGGGGTTTATTGTCAATCAAAAAAGCCTACAAACAGCCGCCGAGTATCTGGTGAATTAGCGGTCACTTATGATACGGTAAACCGGCCCTGATGGTCAAAGCTCGGTATATTTGTTCCGATAAGATCAACCGGGTCATTTCATGGGTCAAGGTCATCCGGGACAAAGACAATACAAATTTGGCCTGT
>JADFYC010000016.1 GCA_015233295.1 Deltaproteobacteria bacterium
TCCACCTTAGATACGGGATTCTCACCGTTATAAAGACTCCATTTTTTGGCCAGGTTGAACAGGCGGCGCAGCAAGATAATTTGGTGCTTGATGGTTGCCTTGGCGAAATCTCTTCCTCTGACGCTGGTTCCATGCTTCATCTCAGATTTCATTCGTTCAATGTCAATCGGCGAGATAGCATCAAGAGGTTTGTCACCGAATCTTGGTTGCAGGTGTTTACCGTAATGATAGAAATCATCACGCCAGGTTTTCTTGTTCTCTTTCGCCCAGGGCAGGTAATGTTTTTCCCAAAACTCATTCATGGTGATGACGGGTTTCTCTTTTTTTTTAATCCCCAGCGTTCCTCTGACCATATCGGCTTTTAACGTCGCCTCAGTCTCACGGGCGATGGTCAGGTTATTGCAGAGCTTGGCCACGGTCTGCCCTTTCACCTGGGCCGACACCCGATACCTCATGTCCCGGCCGAAGGTGGCGCCACACTTTTTGCACTCTTTGGTGTCCAGCTTGCTGCTGGTCCGGCATTGGTCACAGTAGATGAAAATGGCCATGTTGCACCTCAATGTGAGTCAGGAATCATTCCTAAATTTGCGTACCCATTGCGTACCCGTTTGCATCCTAAAAGGGCAAAATAAAGCCTACCCTGGAAAAGATATATACATCGTAACTGGCACAGTTGTCAAGGGAAATGATAAGGCGGGAAAAACGAGGAAAAGATACTTAAACTGACTCTTAATCAGTAGGTTTGGAGTTCGAGCCTCCGACGGCCCACCAGAAATAACAAGGACTTAACTCAAAAGGTTAGGTCCTTTTTTTTCTTTGGGAGCACTATGGGAGCACTCGTGCTTTTTGCCCTTCCGACTGATATTTTAGACGACCTGATTTAATTTTACTAAAGCATCTCTGGCATCTGCCTCATCCACCGTATCGTATCTATGAAACATAGCGTCGGTCTTGTGTCCCGTCAATTGCATGATGACGCTCTTAGATACGCCCGCTTTCCGCATCAAGGTGTTAAAGGTGTGCCGGAGGTCATGGAACCGAAAGTCGTCTATGCCAGCCCTGTAGCAGGCCTTGTTGAAACAGGTCTTGATGCTCTTAATTGGGTTACCCTCATAGGTGAACACGAAATCATGGTCAACATTCCTATCTTCATATAACTTTTTGAATATATCTAACACCTGTTGATGAAGATAAATCAATCTTGGTTGTTTGGTCTTGGTATCTGCCGCCTCAAGCTGAATAACGCCTTGGTTCAAGTTAACCTTGTCCCAAGTGAGATTATATACTCAAAAGCGACTGGTGCAAATTAGATTGCCTTTAAAAATTGGACAGTTCTCTCCCTATACAACTTCTTTTCCAAAGTGTGATTCAATTGGTAGTTGAGTACCTCCATGGTGAAGTTGTTCTTTAGTTGAAAGATACTCCAAGGTTGGCCTGGTTTTATGTCCTCTTTGCGAGCTCGAATTAGGGCCAGGTAGGCTATTATGGCTATACCCAATGATTTTTCTATTCGTTTTATGTCCATTGTAACCTGGTGCTCGCCTAACCCCATACCGCTTTTCAGCTCCTTGAAAAGGATTTCTATGGACCATCGCCTTTGGTAAATGGACAGAATCTCTCTCGTGGTCAACTCCAGTAGATTGGTCACCAACAATTTTGTCTTCTTCGGGCTCACGTTAGGCCCTTTTTTACTCATCACGATGGTGACGTCTCCGATGTCGGTCAAGCGAGTATCCTTCGCAAATACCCAAAAGGTCTTGCGACCGCAACCGTCAGCAAGTCGGGGTATCCAGGTTCTTTGGTAGTAACAATAAGGCGTATGTGTAACCAAATTTTTAAGGTTTTTCCCGTCTTCCATATTCCAAGTCCGGGCAATGGCAAACACAAACCCCCAGCGCCTTTTCCTATCTTTTACGTCTATTTGTTTGATAAGTTTAATATTATCTTTGGACGAGAATCCTGCGTCACCGACAATGATGATCCTACTTGCCCAATCGGGTGGTCTAAACAAACGCAGCATTTCTCGAAACAGTTCGCCTTCATTTTTATAATTTGGATGGTCTTTGGGCAGAACAATCCTAAAATCCACGGGGATCCGGTAAACGTCCCAACAAACACACAAGACGACGAACTTGATTCCAAAGAAATAGGCCTTACGGTCGCTTATCCTCGTTTTCTGCACGGCGGGGCTCTTTTTCCCACGCTTATTCTTATGGCTACCGTCTCCTGCGACATAGACGACTTTATCCCTTGGTGCGGGGAAAGCTTTAATCGCCTTATCGGCGAACCAAGTGAGCAGGATGTTCAGACTCCAATACCCCGAAGATAGCAATTTTCGAAAATGCCATTCAGCCAACCAAGAGGGTCCCTGCTGGGAAAGTCTGGTCAAAGTTCTGGGGCCAAACAAAATGATCTGCATAGTAATCAACCACCTAAAAACCAATGGATGGCCAAAGCGAAGTAAACCAGGCATCCCTTCGAACATTGCTCTTGCAAAAGGAGGGAGTATTGTCAAAGTCCAGTTAAGATTTTTAAACATAGTAGAGACCTCCGAAACAGGTTTGTCTCTAACTATAAATAATCACATTATTTTTGTCTAGCGGAAAGTACTCTGACTCAACAACAGATATGAAAAGTAGTATTCAATGGGTGTTGAGTATATACCTATTATGTTGAATTTATAATATTTTCTATTTTAGAACCCGTCGCTTCTGAGTATTAAAGTTCGGAGTCAGAGTAACCTTAGCCCTGGGGGAGGGCAGATTGTCCCCGAACGAGTTCCCTTGTTTATCCAGGCAAAAGAAGCGCCCGCCGGCATCAGGCGGGAACACCGCCAAATATTCTACGGCATCACCCTGGCCGCAGTAATTGATGGTTACTTCCGGAGTATCCTTTTGGTTGCAGACGTCTTTGACCGCCCTGAAAGCCACCGCGGCTTTTGACGGCGGCAGGGTGAAGTTCAGGGGCACTTCAGCACACGTGGGCACATCCACCCGATTAGGAAATGTCACGGTCTGGTGGCCGGCCCCGTAACACTTGATCGAGTATTGACCATCCGCTACGGCCAGTCTGAACCGGCCGCCAACGGTATAATCCATAGACCCGCTGGTCTCGACAATAATATTGTCCAGCAATTGATTGTTGGTATCCCGAACCTCCCCGATCACCCAGCCGACACCGCCGCCTGATTTCCGGGAAACACCACTGGCCCCGCCGGCATATAACATGGTCGCCCCACAGTCATCCTTAACCATCTGGCCGGTAGTGTTACTTTTCCCTCCCACGGCCAGGAGATCATACAACTTGTAATCCTCCATTCCCAAGGAAGTCCAGCTAGTGCCAAAGTCGGCACTGAAGTAAATACCGTGTTTGAACGAGGCCAGGTACAGAAGCCCAGGTGCGGCCGGGTCGATATTCAGATTAACAAACCCATCTGCAACTTCCTCAGGGGTGAGCTTGGTCCAGGTTAGACCCAGGTTGGAACTGGCGAAGACTCCATAGTAATTACTTCCACTGCTTCCGCAAGATATATAAATTTGTCTGGGCAGGTCCGGGCTGATGGTGATGTTGTTGACAACGGCGTTAGTGAAGGTGCTTATCCAGGTGCGCCCTCTGTCTGGAGAGATGAACAGATTCCCCGGACATCCCGGAGCGTAAAAACAGCCGGTGCCGGCTATCATCAGGTTCGCGTTATCCGGTGAGATAACGACGGCATTGACCGGTTGATTGATCGCGAAAATAGGATCCCAAGTGGTCCCGGCATCCAGGCTCCGCAGGACCATTCCTTGGACATTAATATCATAATATTGAGTGGCTACATAAACGGTGTCACCGCCGGACTTAGGAATGGCCAACGATACTACTTTGAGGGTGCCGTCGAAATAGCGATGTAGCGCCGTCCGTGTCCAGGTCCGGCCATTGTCTATTGATTTTAATAGGGCCCAGAAGCTCCCGGTGTAGATTATTTCCGGATTGACCGGATGCTGCACTACGGAATAGAACCAGTCGCTGCCGCCGGTCAGCTCTTGCCAGGAGGTGTCGGCATTTCTACGATAGAGTCCGGACACGCTCGCAGCCAACAAGTCTCCCGATGAGGTCAGATCAGGGGCCAGCCGCATGATAAGATTGGCCTCGATGCCGTCGTCAGCCGGAGCAAAGGTCCGCCCGGCGTCCCGGCTGATAAATACACCCTGAAAGAGATCGCCCAGGTGGACTAACTGGGGCCGCGTCGGGTCTACCGCCAATGCCAGGGCATTAAGTCCCACGGGAATGCTTTCCCAGGTCTCCCCGCCGTCGATGCTTTTGAAAAGCAGCCGATCATCTGTTGAATTTCCGACATAGACGACCTGGGGATTGGTGGGATCCAGGGCCAGGCTATAGCAAGACACCGGCTTGGCCACATTCCAGGTCCGCCCGCCGTCGATTGACCTGACCAAACCGGCAGTCCCACCGGCGAAGATGATGTTGGGGTTAACCGGATTGACCGCCAGCAGCCGATAATCGCTGACCAGACCGGTAACCACCTTGGTCCAGCTCCGGCCTCCATCTCCGCTCTTGTATAGGCTGCCATTTTTCCCAGTGTCTTTAGAACGGCCTGTGCCGACCCAAATCTCCGCATCGTTTTGCGGATTTATGACGATGGACCAGACAGGGTAGTCAAATACCTGGGGGAGTTGGTTCCAGCTTTGTCCGGCATCTTCGGTATAAAAAATGAGCCCCATGTCAAAAGCATTGCCGAATCCACCAGTCCCGACCAGAGCTAGTTCGGGCCTCTGAGGATGGACGGCGATAGAATTCCAGTTGTGACCCTTGGCGGGTAGAGACGAGATGAAGCTTATCCCTTTATCCGTGCTCCGATAGACTCCCGTAGTATCTTCGATAGTCCAGATAACATTGGGGTCGGACCGACATATGGAAATAGAATACACGGTTCCATTCCGAAATCCCGGCACGGCTTGCCAGGTTTGGCCCCCGTCTTCGCTTTCAAACAGGCCGTCGCCGCCATAGGTTCCGGCGAAAACCATATTGCCGTCGTTGGGGTCAATCGCGATGGATTCAACCTGCCCTCCATAAAGCCTCAGGTCGGACCAGCCTGCGGCCGGAGATGGGACGCGCCTCGTGGCCGGAACCGGCCGAGACATCTCTGTCACCTTAAAGCCACCACCGGCGACTTGGAACTGGCCGATCCCGGCATCACAGCCGGCCACGCTGCCGGAAACGGAAGCCGCGGCCCAGAAGATGTAAGAACCCGGAACGGCATTGGCCGGGAGAGTAAATTGAATAGATGTTACCCAGTTTCCCTCAGCGGCATCAAATGTCCTTGAATCCGTCAGGCCGGCGTCATATTGCCCGTCCGGTCTAATTGTCCACAACGTTATTTGTCCTTTATCTCCGGAGGTTGCACCTGTTATCTTGTAATTGACCCGCATGAAAAAAGAGGCCCCCGGTGAGACCTGCGACAGGGCCGGGCCATCCTTAGTCGCGCTTATCTCCATTTTCTTGATCCAGATATAATCCGTTCCACCCTGGACAAAGAATTCACCCTTGGAATGAGCCGGCTCCTGTCCACCGCTGGAGATGCTGCCGGCCATGATGTATTTGCCGGGACCGAGGTCCGGCGGGAGGTTGACCATTGCATTCCAGGTCCCTATACCGTCTTTTACCTGGGTGTTTCCTTTACCCTCCAGGTCCGGTATCTCGTTACCTGTCGCATCTGAGACCTTAATCAGGAAATCGGCATTCCCGGCGCCGGTGCCCGAATATTTCATGGTGAAGTATACGGTCGAGCCAGGCTGCACCAGGTTGGTGATATTGCCTTGATCATCATTGCTTGGGCCAACGGCTGTTATCTTCACAGTCATCCCCAAGACCTCACCGGCCAGGGACAAGATGATGAAGAGCATGGCCAGGATTCTGAAAATGCGCCTACCCGAAGTAATCATATTCTTGCCTCCTATCATAGATAAGCGACAGGTGCGTTCAAAATGATCAAGTCCGACCTTGCCGAATATACCTATTATTTCGCCATGAGACAAATTATTTTTGAGGTCGGGCAGGGCAAACGGATGAATTTTTTTTAAAATGGCCATATAAAAAAACGCCTTATACTTCAGCCTAACAGCCGAGGTTATAAGGCGCATCCGGGTAATTAACGGCCGCCGGAATTAGGGTTAATACCTGCCGCCTGATTGTCTGGTTGTTATGGTCGATTTATGGGGTAATTTATGTACCGCACCATGGACGGTTGCGCCCTCTTTTCGGGCGGGCCTTAGAGATGGTGGGATATAGAACACGTCGCCCCAAAAGGTTTCGTAATATCCGTTCGTCGCCCGGAGTTGTCTTTCCAGGTCGTCAACGTCTATCTTGTTGAATTTTTTGGCTGCTGATTCAGCTAATTGACGTGTTGTGGTCCGGCGGTAGATTTTTACCTTATGACAATTTTCCAAGGCGTCCTTAAACGGCGTCCGGCAGTAATCGGTGAGAAAATTTATCTGTTCGGCCTCTTCTTCGCTGACAAAATACAATTCTTCGGCTAACTCGTTGAGCTGATGGATTGTCGAAAGCGTTTCAACCGGGGATTTAGGGCGCTCGATATGAAACGGCGCCCACCAATCGTTAATGGTGAATTCCCCTTCACCGGAGATAGCGGCCAGTTGTTCCTCCAGTTTTTCGTTTTGCAGTGGTAAGATCAGCCATTCTTCAGGCTGTTGATTCCCACGCTGCCTTCCGACACAAATTCTAATCTCCATGAGGTCCCATTTAGGCATGCCGTGCCTCCTTCCATGACGCTTCGCGGCCGGTAACGAACGGTTAGGGGCCCGGGATAAACCGATCGCCGCGCTTATCTGGGTCAATTGGCGGCGCAAACCGGCCGGACGACGTCGGGTCGGGTTGACTTTTCGTCCGTTGCGGCCACCTGGCCACGGCCTTTTCGGCCTTGACCCAAAAAATGGGACCGCAGTCCCGGCAATGAAATTCGTTCCGGCTGGTCCAAAACGAATCGGCTAATTCGGTGAGGCAGCCACAGGTGGCGCAGAGGACGTAAATCGGCAAGGTATTCTCCTTAGATTGTCTAGGATGACAAAGATTAAACGATAGTATTTTCATTATGTTGCCGCGGGCTGAAAGCTGACCGGCGGTGCCTGCCTTATAATACTGCAAATTTAAGGCCAAGTGGTCTGTGAAGGAAAAGTGTTTAAATTTCAGCATCTAAATTACTCAGGGAGGGTCGAGGAATCAATTTCTGGCAAATTAGCACAAGCATCATGTGCATATCTGCTAATCGTGGAATCAATTGCCCTCCCACCTTTCGGCCTCGATAACCCGACCCTCGCGGGTATTACCGCTGAAGGTTTTGTCCCGGACCGAGGTAAACGGCCCCGGGTCTCAGATGCCCGGTTTCCGGAAGAACCAAGATTTTTTAGTTGACCTGCCCAACATAACCTGGCAGAAAAAGAAGTTGGCCGAGCGGAGCATGGCCGGCAAAAGCGCTGCGCAGAGAAAAGAATCAGGCGCAGATTCTTTTTACTTTTGGAGGTCATCGTGGTAGAAATGATAAAAGAGACTTACGGTTGCAATAAAGTCCTCTGGCCTGGGCGCGCCGGGGTTAAGGACGGAATTAAGGTGATAATATCTAGCCTCAAAAGGCAATCGGCTTACATCATACTTGGAATATTGTCTTCTCTTCTTGCCTGGTATCTATGTCTCGGCTTTAGTAGTGAATTAGACGTTCCCTTTATTTACCAAGGGGATGGGATATCTTCTTTATTGTTGGTTAAGCGACTGCACGACGGGATATGGCTTTTCGAAAACGCTATGCAAGGGTTTCCTTTCGGGGCGTCTCTTTATGATTACCCCAGTTCTGATTTCGGTAATTTTTTAATCCTGAAAGTTCTTGCCGCGCTTACGGACAGAGTCGAACTGGCAGTGAATCTATATATCTTGATCAGCTTCCCAATTACGGCCCTCGTCTCCTTTTTTGTTTTGCGGAAGTTTGCGGTGTCGAAAACTTTTAGCTTTGTCGGCGCCTTACTCTTCAGTTTCTTGCCGTTTCATTTTTTTAGATTTGGCCATTTGCCTTATACCTGGTATTTTGTTGCTCCGCTTTTTGCCTGGTACAGTTTCAAAATTTTCCAGAGCCCCACCCTTTTCCTGACGCCGAATTCAACTTTGCGCTCAATATCTCTACATGCCATTGTTTTACTGTTGCTCTCCTCCTTCGGGGTCTATTACGCCTTCTTTGGTATTTTAATGTTGTTCTCCGCCGGTGCGGCGGCTTCTATCCAACAACATTCATGGAAAAACTTTCTAGTTGGATTACTATCCATAATAATTGTCATAACCGGCGTTGGGGTAAACCTGGCGCCTAACATGATCTATCATCTAAAACATGGTGCTAATCCTGAGGTGGCTCAACGCACACCGGGTGAGTCTGAGATTTATGGCCTGAAAATCATCCAACTTTTATTGCCCCGCCCGGGACATCGTTCTGCGGAACTCGCAACAATAAGTAACGACTATATAAATACCGCTCCGCTCATCAATGAGAACTTCGTGTCTTGTTTGGGTCTGATCGGCAGCATCGGTTTTTTGGTTCTACTTGGCGCTCCTCTTGTAAATGCCGGTCGATTTCAAGTCGATCACCGTCTTTACCGACTTTCCATCCTGACGATTGTCCTGTTGCTTTTTTGCACAGTCGGCGGCTTTTCAGCCCTGTTCGCATTTTTTGTAACTCCCCAAATTAGATCATGGAATCGCGTTAGTGTCTTTATTGGGTTTACATCGATTGCGGCCTTCGCCATTCTCGCCGACATACTCCTTAAGCGCATTAGTAACCAATCCCGTTCCATGCTATTGGCTTTTGTGGTTGGTACATGTGTTGTCGCATTCGGAATTTGGGATCAAACAGCTTCAACTGATGCTAATCACCTTTGGAAAGATGAATATATAAGTGACAGAATGTTTGCGCATGAAATAGAGCGTTCTGTCCCGACCGGTACCGCCGTGTATCAATTGCCGTATATGATATTTCCGGAAGGATATACCATACACGACATGACCGGACATGGTTATGGCCTGGCTAGATGTTATCTCTATTCTTCGCACCTTAAATGGAGCTTTGGGTGTATGAAAGGTCGGGAAGGGGATCTATTCTTTAAGACGCTGGCTCAACAACCTCTATCTCGCCAGGTGGAAATAATAAAGCGTCTCGGGTTCGGTGGCATATATATTGACCGACGGGCTTACCAAGATCACGGAGCCGCACTCGAGGCCGAATTGTCGAAGCTGCTCGGCGGATCCCGGTTCATAGTCAGCACTGATGGTCAATTATCATTTTGTCGGGTAGAACCAACCGCTACTTTGCCAGCCAATCTAACCCATAATCAAATTATGGAGTTCGCCGACTTCTATGTCGATCACCTGGGGATCAGGTATAATGCGACGTTGCAAGACGGTATGGATTTCCGGCGAGAAGGATTTCCCCTTTTCTTAGCTGATGTGCAGGGTCTCTCAGGCAGAGAACCTTGGGGAAGATGGTCGGACGGCAATCTCTCCAGCACGGTGAAATTTTTCTTTAAAAAACCTTTGCCAAGGCGATTCACCCTTATCTTGAGGGTATTGCCCTTTTATTCCGCCGTCTGCCAGGCCGTTGAAGTCAGGATTGGCGACCAGGTGAATTTATTTTCACCCGGCATAGGCACCGGTGAATTTGCAATGGTCTTTAACCTTAACCATGACGCTGATGTCATTGAAATAACTCCTCCCAACCCCAAGTCTCCGGCAGACCTCGAACTGAGTCCGGATGTGAGAAAGGTAAGCCTTGGGTTCGAGAAATTGGCTATAATCAAAGCCGAGAACTAGCCTGACCGGCGTTCTCAATGCTGTTGAATGAACGGTGCGACGTTAAGATTTCTCGCTTCGCTCGAAATGACAGAGAAGCTTCGCTCGAAATGACAGAGAAGCTTCGCTCGAAATGACAGAGAAGCTTCGGTCGAAATGACAGAGAAGCTTCGGTCGAAATGACAGAGAAGCTTCGGTCGAAATGACAGGAAGTGGAGCATCTGAAATGACGAGGTAAATTTGTCATTCCGAGCGAAGCGAGGAATCTTATCACATCCGAAGATGGTCAGGCCGTGCCTTAATTCAACAACATTGACCTGAGTTCTACGGGTTTCTTTATTAAATACCAGAAATGTACCCGCGATACTAACCACTTATCGTAGTTCTCGAATTCAGGTTAGACTTCGGCCGGCCCCCCAGGCCTCGCAACGTCCCGTTTTTTCTGTAGCCTGGAAATTTTCTGTTTACTAATTCCCGCAACCGGGCTATAGAGTTTAACCGGCGCCTTAACCGACGGTCATCATTTATTCAATTTTTCTGCGGTTAATTTCGTATGTTACCCTCGTGCGCCGAGAACATCCCCATCATCTTCGCCTCGTCCGGCGCAGGCCGGGCAGACAACCCTTAACTTACGATTTTGAGTGATATGGACCAAATAAGAGGAATCATCCTGGCCGGCGGTTCCGGGACCAGGCTTCATCCATTGACCAAGACGGTGAGCAAACAGCTTCTGCCTGTCTATGATAAGCCGATGATTTATTATCCGCTGTCTGTCTTGATGCTGGCCGGGATAAAAGAAATTTTGATTATCTCCACCCCGTATGACTTACCCCGGTTTAAGGATTTACTCGGAAGCGGGGAACAATGGGGAATAGCTTTAAGCTACGCCGAGCAACCGCGGCCGGAAGGATTGGCCCAGGCTTTTATCATCGGCCGGGAATTCATCGGCTCCCGCCGGGTCTGTCTGATCCTGGGCGATAACATCTTTTTTGGTCCGGGATTTAGGAACTTACTGAACCGAATCTGTGCCTTTGACCAGGGTGGGGTTATTTTCGGCTACCGCGTCACCGATCCGGAAAGATATGGCGTGGTGGAGTTTAACGGGGATGGCCGGGCCATAAGTATTGAAGAAAAGCCGATGCACCCTAAATCCAATTACGCCGTTCCCGGCCTTTACTTTTATGATAATCACGTCGTAGACATTGCCGCTGAAATAAAACCTTCGGCGCGGGGAGAATTGGAAATTACCGAGGTCAACAACGTCTATTTACGACAAGGCCGGCTGCGAGTGGAACTGCTGGGGCGCGGGTTTGCCTGGCTCGACACGGGAACATATGAGTCGCTGCTTGATGCGGCCAACTTTATCGGGACCATTGAAAAGCGGCAGGGCCTCAAGGTGGCTTGCCCGGAAGAAGTCGCCTACCGGATGAAGTATATAGATACCGAGCAACTAAAACGCGTGGCGGAACCACTTATCAAAAGCGGGTATGGTGATTATTTGTTGAGTTTAATTGAGTAACCTCCTGTGCCGGCGCCCCACCCCTGAACCTTTGCGCCCCAATGTCATTGACTTAAAAAAAGCATTATCGTTGATGGTAGCTCCTCTAAAGCCCCAACGGGGCGCACTAGGTTAGCCCAGGGCAACACCCCAATACCGTTGAATTAAGGAAACGACATTAAGATTTCTCGCTTCGCTCGAAATGACAGTGAGGTGGACCATCCGGAATGCCGAGGTAAATTTGTCATTCCGAGCGAAGCGAGGAATCTTATCACATCCGAAGATGGCCAGGCCGTACCTTAATTCAACAGCATTGGGGCAACGCCCTGGGAAATACGGCAGGTTACGTGTCAGCAGGATGGTCAGGTGGTCTGCCGGCCTCCAAAGGCATTTCCTTGGCTGAGGTTCGGCATCGCCGGTGGCTTTATGTAAGCATTATAGAATTTTTATATAGCCATCACCCTTTCCCAGGGCGCTGCCCTGGGCTAACCTAGTGCGCCCCTTCGGGGCTTAAGCGGAATTGGCTATTTTAAAGAAAAGGTCAGCACGATTGTTCGCACGCTTAAATCAATGACATTGAATTATGTCCTGGATGGTCCGGCTGACACCGGTTGCCGGATCGGCTTTTCCCAGGCGATTCATGCTGCTGATTCCTCTAGCTTAACCCGTAAATTTTAGACTATGGGGGTATATAATGCGTCATGATCTTAGTATGTCATTATATAAATTTCACCTTCGCCCCGTCACGCATGACGATGCCGGTTTTATTATCGAGTTGAGACAAGATGACTCCCGAAATAAATACTTGAATCCCGTTTCATCCAAACTGGAAGACCAATTACGCTGGTTGGACATCTATTTTGAGCGCCCCGGGGATTTTTATTTCATTATAGAAGATATTGAAACTCGGACATCCCACGGCGCGGTCGGGATCTATAACTTTGATCCGACTCTGAAAGAAGCTGAATGGGGCAGATGGATTATTCGGGCGGATTCCACGGCCGCCCTGGAAACTGCCTGTATGATCTATGATTGTTGTTTTTTCACCCTTGACCTGGCGGCTCTCAACAGCTTCACCATAGAAGACAATGTCCGGACGGTCGCGTTTCACGATCGTTTTGGCGTCGCCCGAGACCTGGCTTATGACCAGCTTATCTCCATTGGAGATAAACAGTACACGACCATCCACCACCGAATGACCAAGACGGCCTGGCTGAACATGCGTGATGAAAAACTTTCTCTCGTCGCTAAGTTTGCTGATTCGCATCCTACTCTAAAGGCGAGGGGTTAGTATCCTGGTTGCATGTCAATGTCATTAACTTAAGGATCACCTCACTATTATCCGGAATGACTAAGGACGTTAAGATTTCTCGCTTCGCTCGAAATGACAGAGGTGCCGTACATTCAGGATGGTACCTGCTGAGTGCGTCCGCCTTGTCATTTCGAGCGAAGCGAGAAATCTTGCTGCTTGTTTTTCTACGGCTTAAGTTAATGACATTGGGTTGCATGTTGCCGGTTGCGTGACCCAGGGTGGCGTTTCGCTGACATTGGGTCACGCAAAAACCAAGCCTGGGTATATGGTTCTTATTAAGGGGAAAAGAATGAACAACCAGTCGTTGCCCGAAGTACTTCCTGGAGGTTCAAAAATTATTGACTTGCCCAAGATATACGATCCCCGCGGGAATTTGACTTTTGTAGAAGCCAATCACCATATTAACTTTGAGATTAAACGGGTCTTTTATCTTTATGATGTGCCGGGAGGGGAAAGCCGGGCCGGACATGCCTTAAAAGAATGCCATCAATTTCTAATCGCCATGTCCGGCAGCTTTGATGTCATCATTGATGATGGTTTTTCTAAGGTCAGATGCCACTTGAACCGGTCCTATTACGGGTTATATATTCCTCCGCTAACCTGGCGGGAATTAGATAATTTTTCATCGGGATCCGTTTGCCTGGTGCTGGCTTCCCATTATTACGATGAAGACGGTTATTACCGGAACTATAATGATTTTTTACAATATATCCATGGAAAAACCCGATGACCATTCCTTTTCTCGACCTAAAAGCGGCTTATGACGAGTTACGTATCGAACTGGATGCGGCCTATCATCGCGTCATGGAGTCGGGATGGTATATCTTGGGTGAGGAGGTTGACGCCTTTGAACGCGAATACGCCGGCTACTGCGGCGTTCAAGAGTGCATCGGGGTCGGCAACGGGTTGGAGGCATTACATTTAATCCTGTCTGGTTACGGTATCGGTCCCGGCGATGAGGTCATCGTACCGGCGAACACGTATATCGCCACCTGGTTGGCCGTCTCCCAAACGGGGGCGAAACCGGTTCCCGTGGAGCCTGATGTCTCCACTTTCAACATTGATGTCAGGGGACTGGCCAAAGCAGTCACTGCCCGGACCAAGGCCGTTATGGCGGTTCATCTCTATGGCCAGCCGGCCGATATGGACCCGATCTTAACCGTAGCCCGGTCTTACGGCCTTAAAGTGATTGAGGACGCGGCTCAAGCGCATGGCGCACTTTACAAAGGAAGACGAACCGGATCATTAGGGGATGCCGCGGGATGGAGTTTTTACCCAGGGAAAAATCTGGGCGCCATGGGTGACGCCGGAGCCGTCACGACTAACGATGGTGAACTGGCGGAGCGCGTGCGGGTATTGCGAAACTATGGTTCCCGAGTAAAATATTATAATGAAATTAAGGGATTTAATTCTCGCCTGGATCCCCTTCAGGCGGCGTTTTTACGGGTCAAGCTGGGGCGCCTGGATGAGTGGAACAACCGCCGCCGGACAATCGCGGCCATATATCAAGAAGCATTATCCGATATCTCTTTCATCACGCGGCCTTTTGTCCCAGACTGGACTGATCCGGTCTGGCATTTGTTCGTCATCAGGTCGCCTAAACGAAATGAGCTGATCGAGCACCTTCGGAATCTGGGGATTGGAACGCTAATCCATTACCCCATTCCACCGCACTTGTCGGCCGCATATTCCACCAGCGGGTGGACCGCCGGATCATTTCCCTTGACTGAACTGCTGGCCCGTGAAGCCTTGAGCCTACCCATGGGACCACATTTGACCCCGGAAAGCGGAAAAGCAGTTATGCAATCTGTGGTGAAGGCCGCGCTTAAATGAAAAAATTATCCGTTTTGATCCCAGTCTATTATAACGAACAGTCTTTGCCCCTGTTATTCGACGAGCTATCAAAAGTTGAAGAAGAATTAAGCAAAAAGGAAATCGCCTTAGAATTAGTTTTTGTTGATGACGGTTCCGGCGACGGTTCCTTAAAAGAATTAATAAAAATCAAAAAACAACGGGAAGAAACAAAAATAATTAAACTGGTCCGCAATTTTGGATCAATGATGGCCATAAAGACCGGGCTTGGTTTTATAACGGGAGATTGTTTTACGATCATGGCCGCGGATCTGCAAGATCCCCCGGAGCTCATTTTGGAAATGGTCGATCGCTGGCTGCAAGGGGCTAAATACGTTATCTGCGAGCGGGAGACGCGGGACGATCCCCTAAGTACGAAAATTTTTGCCTATATTTATTATAAATTGTTAAGTCTGATCGTGACCAAGGATTACCCCAAAAACGGTTACGATGTGGCTTTAATGGACCAGGATATCTTACCTTATCTTAAGGATAGCGGCAAAAATATAAATATCTCCTTGTTAGCTTTTTGGCTGGGCTTCAAACCCGAAGTTTTATATTATCATAGACGTAAACGGGAACACGGGAAATCTCGCTGGACTTTTTACAAAAAATTAAACTTTCTCCTGAATTCATTACTAGGCTTTTCGGTTGCGCCGATCAGAGTCGCGTCACTGATGGGTCTGGGCGTGGCCGGGATTAGCTTTACCTATGGTCTAATAGTTTTTTTGTCCGCCATCATTGGAGAGCGGGAGGTTCCCGGCTTTGCCGCCGTCGCCTGTCTGCTTTCTTTTTTATTCGGGGTAGTCATTATGATGTTAGGCATAATAGGAGAGTATCTGTGGAGAATTTTTGATGAAGTGAATAAAAGACCGGACTCGGTGATTGATGAAATTTATTAGCCGGGAACTTATCAGATTTATCCTCGTGGGTGGGTTAAATACTGCTATAACATATGGAATTTACCTGCTGCTTCTTTTGGCTTTGGCCTACCCGTTGGCCTATTCCGGCTCATATGTGCTGGGTATATTTATTTCATACTACCTCAATACCAAATTTGTGTTTAAGCAAAAACCAACGATCACCAAAGCCCTGCAATTTCCTTTGGTTTATGTGGTGCAATACCTGTTAGGGGTGGCCTTACTTTATGTCCTGGTCACTGTTTGGCATATGGATCAAAGGCTGGCTCCCGTCGTGATAGTTCTGCTAACCATTCCCGTGACCTTCTTACTCAGTCGGGTCATTATAAAAGGGCGTTTTCGATTACCTTTTCGCGGATCGATCACCTCAAAATGACCTCCTCCGAGTTCCCTGCCCCGCGGCAAATTAACTCCACCTCCGGCTTTAGCCTGACCAGACCGATGGACAGAAAGTCGGTCGCACTTAACACCTCAAATGATTTGACATTATCTATCCAGTGGTAACAATCGTCGATATGGACGGCTTGGGAATGGGCCGCCACCGTGAGGGTATATTTTCCGGCCCCTAAGTTAAATTCATCGATACGGTACCTGACCGTGCAGTCGGAGCCGGATTGCAGCTTAATCGGCACCTTAAGCTGAAAGGTATTCGTCCCGAAAACGTCCTGGCCGAATCTGTCCCGGATTAAAATGCCGACGGTGATATCCTCAAGCTCGATATCCGAAATCAGATCTATCTCGATAACGGTCGGTTTCCCCGAAACAAAGTAATCAACATCATCACCGAGATCATTCAACATCCGCAGCGATACGATTTTGGCCTGAAAATTACCGTAACCTTCGGCCGAGGTCCCGGCCTGACACACCGGGGTGTCCATTTTCTCTGTTTTTTTGGCTAACATATAGTTGTAAAGATTAATGACTTGTTCCGGATCACCCTGGTCGACGACTTCCCCGTGATCCAACAATACGGCCTGGTTGCAGAGGATCTTGACGGCATTCAAATCGTGGGAGACGAAAATGATCGACCCGCCTTCGTCCCTAAACTTCTTGATTTTTCTGGAACATTTTTGCTGAAAGTAGGCGTCGCCCACCGATAGGGCCTCATCGACTAAAAAACATTTCGGCTCGGCATGAATGGCCACGGAAAAAGCCAGCCGCATGACCATGCCCGAGGAATAAGTCTTCAGGGGTTTGGTAATAAAATCTCCTAATTCTGTAAATGCGATCATCTGCGCCTTTTTTTGGTCGATTTCCTCCCGGCTCATCCCCAGCAACAAACCATTCATATAAATATTTTGCAGCCCGGTCATCTCCGGGTTGAATCCCGTCCCCAATTCCAACAGCCCGGTGGTTTTGCCGTCACAGATATGGGTCCCGCTGTCCGGCAGGATAACCCCGTTTAGGATTTTGAGCAAAGTCGATTTTCCGGCCCCGTTCTGGCCGATGATGCCCAGGGCCTGGCCGTCGGGCACCTCAAAGGAGACGTTCTTTAGGGCGTGGAATTCCGTATGGTATTTCTTCCCAAACAGCAGTTCCTTAAGTATGTCGGCGGGGGAATTATAGAGCCGGAAGGTCTTGGTCAAGGACTCGGTCTTAATCATTTATAACCCTGAAATATCTGGTGGGCCGCATAAAACACGGCCATAAAATAGACACCGCTGGCCACGATAAAATAAATGCCCCGATAAATGAACATAACCTTTTTCTTAATCAACAACACCGCGCCACCCGCCATGACCGTAAGGACCACGACGATGGCCGTGAATTGTAAGATGTCCCATAGCTCGTTCATATTACGTCTCGAATCCCTTTTTCCAGTTTTCGATAAAGCAGATAAGATATGATCAACAACCCGTGGCCGATCGCGGTAATAATCATTAAGTTATAGAAATCCGGGATTTTCCCGAAGACAAAGATGTCGTGGTAGGCTTTGATAAAGATCCAGGCCGGATTATAGGCGAACCATTCCTTAACCCCTTTCGGCAGAATGTCGGTGGTGTAGACAATGGGGGTAAACCAGAACCAGATCTGGAGGACAATTCCGGTCACTTCCCGCAAGTCCCGAATAAACACCTGAAAAATAGCAATTAAAAAGCCCAGGGCATAAGCGAAGACCTGGTGAGACAGGTAAATCCAGGGGACAAAAATTATCCAGGCAAAGACAGGTGAGCTCGAACCCAGGACAAAGCCCAGGTAGATAACCACGCTGATAATGAAAACAACGGTCTCCGACAAGACGATATACAGCGGCAAATACGGGAGGGAAATTTTGATCTTGGAGATAATCGCCTTTTTTTCGGAAAAAACTATGGCCGACCGGGATATCGTATTGGCGAAAGCCGTCCACGGGAGAATTCCGGCCACCAGGTAGATACTGTATGACATGGCGGAAGACGATCCCGGCAGCTTACTCCCCATAATATTTGAAAAAATTACGACATAAATAAAAATAGTGACCAACGGCCAAAGAAAAGTCCATAACATACCCAGTATGGAGCCGGAATATTTTTCGACTAAATCACGTTTAGTAAACTCCAGCAATAAAGGAAGATTCATTCGTCTGCCGTTTTCTTGTTACAGGTTACTCGTTACATGTTGCTGGTTACAGGTTACTTGTTTCTTGTTGCTGGTTACAGGTTACTTGTTTCTTGTTGCAGGTTACAGGTCAATGTCATTAACTTAAGGATCACCTCACTATTATCCGGAAAGACTAAGGACGTTAAGATTTCTCGCTTCGCTCGAAATGACAGAGGTGCCGTACATTCAGAATGGTACCTGCTGAGTGCGTCCGCCTTGTCATTTCGAGCGAAGCGAGAAATCTTGCTGCGTGTTTTTCTACGGCTTAAGTTAATGACATTGGGTTACAGGTTACAGGTTTCGGGTTGCGTGTTTCGGGTTAACCGTTAAGTCAACATGTAACCTGTAACATGCAACCATTCCGCAGGGAATCTAATGAAGATCCGGGGAATTGTCAAACCCAAATTGGACTTGTCCCCGCAACCCGGCCCGGTTGCACATGTATCCGCATGAATGGTCCGGCCATTGTTTCCCAGGGATCTGTGGGCACCGTCAGCGACTTAAACTGGAAAACCCAACTGTTGTTCGGCCCGTGACCGGTAAAATCATTTTGCCTTTTTCATGTATTTTTGCTAAGATGTTTTATGGGTTGAATCTTTATCATGGAGGCTTCGGAAAAAATGCCAACGACAACCATCGAGCACGTCAAAGGAAGCGAGCTACCGGCCGGCTTTTTGGAAAAGTTTGGTTTCTATCCCGATCAGACTTTTACCATTACCTTGGAAGATGAAGATGAAAATATGCCCCCGGAGGAGGCTTTCCGGTCGGAGTTTGTTGAAGCCGTAAAACAGAGCGAGGAAAGCTATAAGGCGGGACGATTTATCAGATGTCGGACCGATGAGGAAATCCATGATCTCTTTCAGAGAATAAAAGATGAATGAGTATTCTCTTGATTTTACAAATGATTATTTGAGTGATTTGAAGAAGCTCAAAAATCATCATCAATTATTGGATCGGTTAGAGGCAAAGGTTAAGGAAATTCGTGGTGATCCCCATCATTACAAGACGCTCAGAAACGTCATGAAAGGCAAGTGTCGAGTTCAGATTGACAGCTTTGTCTTAGTTTTTGAAATCGTAGAATCAGAAAAGACCGTTGTCTTGCATCGCTTTCGGTACCACGACGAAGCCTACGAATAAGAACCTCCTTTCACCATGACTCTCATCCATACCGTCCATGCCGAACCTTGCAACCGCCCCTGTTCAAGCACTTTAGGGTGCGCATCAATGGCCTTGATTAGTTGCGTCAGTTCCTGTTGAACATTGGCCGGGTCGATAGCTCGGGGAAACAATTTCGAGTGCCTGGCCGGTTGTTCGAGATGGAGGACCACTCGAATCGATCTTGATTCCAATGCCACGCCCGCTTGCTCTTTTTCGTCCGGGTCATCGGCGTTCATGCGAGCCGAAAATATCGCAGCCAGGCTGTCACGGACCTTTTTCGCCACCTCAAGTGCCAAAGCCCCGGGCTTGGTTCGAGGATGTTCACGATAATCCTTAACCTCGATAAGCCAGATACAAGAATCGGGTGCAAAGGCGAGGATATCAACCGCTTTCGCTCCTCCGCACACACTTTGGACCGGCTCGTTGAACACGAAATTCATTTCACAACGCTCGCGGCCCTGTTTCCGGCGGGCCAGTCGTCCGAGCGTTTCGGGTCGCAGGACCGCCACCAGTTTTTCGGCCAGCCTCGTTTGAAGCAGAGTCTTGGTCGGAGGAAAGGCGTTGGGTTTGCGTCCCTCTTCCGCACTCACCGCCAGCACCGAATAGGCCGCTTTAAGCAGATGGGATTTACCCGTGCCGTTTTCACCCACCACCACGTTCAGTTGGGGACTGAAACTAAACAAGGCTTTGGGAAAAACCGTCAGGTTATCGATCGCCAGGGACTTAAGCATAAGCACTCCTCATTGACATCCACATCAAACAGCGGCATCCTGCAAAATGGATGAATATGTCTCAACTTGCTTATCGGCCTCAAAAGGATCAATTATAATCGTATCAGGTAAATATCATTGGATGATGAAGAAGACAACGGAAATCCGGCAAAATAGGGCCAAAAGATCATGAAACCGGGACCACCCAGGGCGTTCACGATTAACCATTGACTTGTCGCCTGAGTTAGTCTAAAATATCCTTAACTAGTTCCAGGGAAAACGGTGCAAATCCGTTGCGGACCCGCCGCTGTAACCGAGGACGAACGCCGCGCAGCCACTGTCGAAGACGATGGGAAGGGCGGCCTGTAGGATGAATCGGAAGCCAGAAAACCTGCCTCAGCAACATTGCCGCGCTCTTCGAGGGCTGAGAGCCCGGCAAACCGGACGAAAAACGGCGTCCCCGGGCTTTTTTTATAGTCCGGGGATTTTTTTTTGGACCGGCACGACATTCTAAATAACCGGCAGACCGCCAGCCGCTGACAGGGGAGGCAGACCATGCCCGAAGCCATTTTGACGGACGAGCAGTACCGGGATTTAACCCGGAGGCTGGTCATTTCTATAGCGAAGAATTATAGAATAGTCCCACTGAATTCTTTGAAGCATCCCAAGTACTATTTAAAGGGTCCGGTTTATGTGGCCCTGGAGGTTGTCGAAAACCAGGTCATGGCCAGTTTAGATGAACTTGAGGCCTTTTCCTATGCCGATACGGAAGTTGAAGCCTTAGATCAGCTTCGGGAAGAAATCGTTTCTCTATATGAAGACTTACAATCAGACCGAGAAAATCTTGGCCCCGCTCCTTTGAGATGGTTGCAATATTTAGAGGAAATAATTTAAGCCGTTGAAAAAAAGCACGACTCGTAACCCGTAACACGCAACCCGTAACAGGATCTCCCCCTCGCAGGAGAATATTCATGCCCAAATCAGGGACCAGAGGTTCAGACGAAGCCTTTTACCGGCTGGTCAAGGCCGCGAGTGAGGCCGTTCTCAAACTGGTGGGAGTGACGCCGGGGCCGGAATATCATATTCACGCCGACACCCTGAAGGCCAAGCGGGTCTCTCCGGATATTGTGGCTATCCCCGCGACCGGGGCCGGTGATACTGTAATCATGGAATTTCAAGGGTATCATGACCCGTTTATCCGGTATCGAATGGCGGCCAACGTCGCCCTTTATTGCAGCCAGGAGGAGAAGGCCTCGGACGTTCTTCCAGCTATCATCTTTACCGAGCGATCTTTTCGTCTTCGGGCCTTGCCCTTTAATGTCTCAGACAGTACCGGTGCATATCGGTTGCAGGGCAGGTTTAAGGAGATCACCCTGGAGGATTTTACCGAAGAGCAA
>JADFYC010000170.1 GCA_015233295.1 Deltaproteobacteria bacterium
AGTCGGGATAGAGAACCCAGGTGTGAACCAACTCCGCGCGATGTCGGACCGGCTGGAAGATTAAGCGCTAGTTCACGTTATTTGCAAAGATTTAAACCGGAGCGTCCGCAGCGTGGCCAACATCACGGCATCCCGGTGCCTAACCTACGGGAAAGAAGTGCAGATGAGCAACCGTGTTAAAAACAGTCAGACGTGTGCTCTTGCGATATTCTTTCATGTAGGTTAGACTCCGGGATTCCGAGATGATGGCCGCGCCTCTGACGCACCGGTTTAAATCGCTGCAATAGACGTGATCTATCGCCTCACCTTCCAGCCGGCCCGACACAGCGTGCATTTGCTTCACGCCGAGTTCATCTATCCCGACGTCAATGTGCCCATTAATTCGGTTTGTGGCATGGTTTTCCACCCGGCCATGCCGGACCAGGATCAGTCTGGTTTTTTTCATTTGCATAAGTTCTCGATAATAAGGCCCAATTGGGCGAACCATAATTATTCCTCCGTTTGGAAAATTTAATCGACACCACCTTAACACTCTGACTCCTTTTTTTTCAATATGTTTTTTTGGTTGGAGGTGACGACTATCTGCCGAAAAAAAGTTGACTGGCTTTGCCATGCAATGCTATAATAATAGGTTAAGTTGCAATCACCTCACGATTTTTGACACCGGATATAAAAACTAGCTATGATGATTATGCAGGCGACGACCATCCCGTCTTTGCCTTATACTCTGGCACCCCGGCATAATTTGATCAGACCATGACAGATCCCCTGCAGCATCAAATCCCAGACCGGGCAAGCCGGATGCTGAATAGGGATGCAAATCTTTTAGTTCCAATGATCATACGACTACTTACGGAGTTTGCTATGCCTTTGTCTCTTCTGCTGGTTGATGATTCCCCATTCGGACGGAAGATGGTTAAGAAATGCCTACCTCCGGGCGATTACCGCATCAGGGAAGCGTCAGACGGCCGTGAATGCCTGGATCTTTACAGGCAAGAGGCGGCTGATTTAGTCTTTCTCGATCTGACCATGCCTGAAATGGACGGATTTGAGACTTTGGCCCGGCTGAAGGAAATTGACCCCGACTGCCGGGTGATAGTCGTCTCAGCCGATATCCAGCCTGCGGCCAGAGAAGAAGTCATGAAACTAGGGGCGTTGGACTTTATAAAAAAACCTCCCAGTAGTGAAACCATAAAAGAGGCTGTCGCGAGGGTGCAATCGTGATTGAGTTATCTGAAGAAAGGCATGAGGCCCTGGTCGAGTTGATCAACATCTGTTTTGGCCGGGCCATGGCTTCTTTAGCCGAGTTGTTGGAATCGCATATTCATTTGAGCGTTCCGGTAATCAGGTCGGTTAGTCCGGAAGAGGTCATCAAGGCGCTGACTGCGTCTATTGAAGAGAAAGATGAAGTTACCATTGTACAGCAGGCCTTTGGTGGTGAGTTTGCGGGTGAAGCAGTCCTGGCGCTACCGGGTTGGACAAGCCAGAGTTTGGTGGCCATGCTGACAGAACAAAGTGGATTTACTTCCGATTTGGAGATCGATAAGCTAAATCTGGAAGTCATTTTAGAGGTGGGGAATATTGTCATCGGGGCCTGCCTGGGACAGTTTGCGGAACTGCTGGAATCCCGCATTTCATACAGTCCGCCCGCGGTCTTTTTGGATCGCATAACATCGGCCGGGCTTAAAGAAAGGTTAACCACTCGAGAAATGGGAGCCTTATTAGTCCAGACCAGGTTCAGTCACAAAGAACGTGAAGTGACCGGTTATCTCTTCTTTTTCCTCTCCCAATTCTGCCTGGAAGGGCTATTCAAAGCGGTCGATCGATTTATTGAAAAAATGTCATAACGAGTTAAAACAACAATAAGAGGCTCTTACATGTCCAACCTGCCAAACGGACTCGATTATGCTCAAATCGTTGATACCTTGAGTCAGGGGGTTATCGTCATCGATCGGGAAATGCGGATTTTGCTGTGGAATTACTGGATGGAAGCGCACAGCCGCTTAACCCGGGAGGATGTCCTGGGAAAGAAAATCGGAGATGTGTTCCCTGATTTAGATCAAAAAGGTTTTTTCTGGAAAGTACGTAGCGTTTTCACCCTGGGTAATTTTGCCTTTTTCTCACAAGGGTTGCATAGTTACATCTTTCCCCTGGCCGCGACCAGATATCTGGAAACAAGCTTTGATAAAATGCAACAGAGCGTCATCTTGGCCCCCTTGCGCGGTCCGGACGGTCAGGTTGAATATATTTGTGTGTCCATCAAAGATGACACTGACGCCGCGATCTACAAAGAGCGTCTGGAACAATCAAAGCAGCAGTTGGAGATAATGAGTCGCACCGATCCACTTACAGGATTGGTCAACCGACGCTATCTGTTTGAACGGTTGCAGGAAGAGGTCTCCAGACATAGACGCTCCGGCAATCCACTTTCATTGGCCATTTTGGATATCGATTTCTTCAAGCATGTCAACGATACCTACGGGCATATTTGCGGTGACAAGGTGCTGGTCCAGTTCGCCGATTTGTTGCAATCCCAGGTCCGCCGGTATGACCTGGTTGGTCGTTACGGAGGTGAGGAGTTTTGCGTTATTCTTCCCGGGGCTCCCCTGGCCGGGGCGGAAAATGTGATGAATAGATTCAGAATCTACATCGAAAATACGCCCTGCCTGTGGGAAGAGCAAGAAATCTATGTGACCGTGAGCGCCGGCGTAGCCTCGTCCGAAAATTTACCTGACGTAGACCTTGACTCCTTGCTCCGATTGGCCGATGAAGCCCTCCTGGAGGCTAAGAGTAACGGCCGCAACCAGGTTCGGACATGGCCGTTGGATGTCAAGACCGATCCGGCCATTGCCCTGGGTGCAAATGATCCGGACGTCATCCCTGATGATGGAACCATTATGGACTCCGGGCCGATATAAACTGCTCCGCCCCTCACCCAGACTCCCGCGAATCTAATGATGCGGCAATCCCTCTTGAATCGGGATACGTAGTCCCTGGAGCAAAAATGTCCCTAGAGTGGCCACGACGCCCAGACTCACAATACCCGCGCGGAAAGTGAATAGATCCCCCATCATCCCTAAAAACAGCGGAACCAACCCCATCCCCATCAGAACGGCAAAGAAGATGACCAGGGCCACGGCGGCCGGTCTTTCATCTACATCGGTAAGCAAGGCCGCCATCGACAGGCCCAAAGGAAAGAAACCGGAGATGATCGTTCCCTGAAAAAAGAGGACTACTATCAACAGAGCAAAATTTGAAATCAGCCCAACCAAAATGGTCAACAACGCCGAAATCAGATACAACCGCAGCACGATAGTCTGATATCCCAGCCGATCAGCCAGCACCCCGGCAATAAACGGAAAAACGAACCCGCCCAGGCGGCTGACCCCTAACCAGGTGTTGGCGGTATCCAATGATACGTGCATTTCTCTGACCAGCATGAGTGGAATAACGGTAAACACTCCCAGTGACGCGCCGGACATGAGCATGAAGGCCAGTGTTATTCGTCTGATGGCCCGATGATGAACCATCAGCCGCCAGCGACCTTTGACCGGCCGGACCCGGACGCCAACATCGTCCACCAGTCTCCAAAAAAGGGCTAACAAAGCTAGATTGACCAGGGCCAACAGGGTTAATAATCCCCGCCAGGGCATGAATCCCAAACCAATCGCGGCGAAAAACGGTGCGACCAACAAAGCCGCGGCCGGGGCGGTATCATGAAACCCTAACACTCGACCCCACAGTACGTTATTGTAATGTCTAGTTAAACAAGCCACAGCGGAGGGGAGATAAGCTCCGCAGCCGGCCCCCAGGATGAAGAATAACCCCAACAACCCCAGATAATTATGAACTGACCAGAGCATTAGATGAGCCAGCGAGATGAATAAGCCCGAGATCAGAATAGTCTTTTTATGCCCCAAAGTAGCCGCGAAGTGCCCGGCCAAGATGATGGACAAGGCATAACCGACTGAGATAGAAGCAAAAAGTAGCCCGGAATAAGTGTGGAGAAGATGGAATTCCGTTTCAATCACGGGAAATAACGGAGGAGTGGCAGTCCGGGATAGGAAGTTGAGCAGCCACAGAGACCAGAAGATCAGCAATGGAGCATAACGGAGTTTTTCAGGTTCAAGACTTGGATTCATATTTTGTTTTTCCCCATTCAGCCATCTAAAAAACATCGAGCTGGGGTTCCGCAGAGGCGCCATATTCCAGTCAACCGCCGGAGTACCAACCGATGCCCCGGCATATCAAATAATCATTCAGGATTCAACGCAATTCTCTTCTTGACTTTCCCAACGCAATTACTTTAGGGTGAGAAGTGGTAACGGAACTTGAACCTTTTTTTATTTTCCCAGCTAGCCGCCCGCTGGCAACCAACTCTGTCTGGCCACCGGATTGATTCGGGGCTTTGAATATCGGTTCAACAATGAGGAACGATTATGGATGTGAGAGCGGAATTAACTAAGCCGGTGAATTGTCCCTTTTGTGGCGTGGCCGTCGGTGCGCCAAAGGAAACGAGTTCGGGCCGGAAGGTGGAAATGCCCTTTGGCGTCTGCGATTGCGGCGCGGTGTACGTGGCCGACATTACGGGGCATAATATAGGCACGGCCAAGGTCGATGCGTTGCTTTTAGCCTGTAACATGGATTGGGACCTGGCCTGGGATTTGTTGCCTGATGATGACTATATCGATGACCGGGTGGAGCACTACGACCATGTCCATCATAAGGTAATGCCGGGTGGGGTTTTTGAAGGCAGACGGATATCTGGGGTGTTGTATTTCATTCGGCTCCATGAAGACGTTCAGGAGGTGACCAGACCCGGGGTGGAAAAGCTGGCCTCCCAAGCAGTGCCATATTCTCCGGAATCGGCTGATCTGATGACCAAGGCTTTGCCCCCCAGACCGTTTTCTAAGTCTGATTTCGAGAAGTATATGAGCGAAAACCAGCCGGACGAGATTGTGGCCATGGCCCTTCAAGATGACACTAAAACAATCGCGGCCTTGCAGCGAAAACTGTACGCGATAGACGATTTGTCACGATTTCGGGCGGCGGATACCCTGGGCCGGGTGGCGGCCGAGTTGGCTAACACTAAGCCCAAAATAGTCAGTAACCTATTGCATCGACTGATCTATTCCTGCTCTGATTCCGCTGCCTCCAATTGGGGCGCGGTGGAGGCTATCGGAGAGATCGTCAGCCGAAAGCCCACCCTGTTTGGGGGATATATAAACCAGGTGTTGCCGTATTTGAATGATCGAGACTATACGGAGAGTGTCCTCCACGCCATTGTCAAACTGTCTCGAACCCGTCCGGACTACGTAAAAAGGGCCAAGATCTTCGTTGTGTCCCTGCTCGATGATCCCAAGCCGGTCATCAGAGGGTTGGCCGTATGTGCCCTGGGGAATATGAGAGCTAAGGAGTTTAAGGATGAGGTGGCCGGACTCCAGACCGATGAGGGCGATTTTTCACTATATGAAGATGGTGTCATGAAAACGAAAAGTGTGGCCCGGTTAGCCACCGAGGCTCTGGCCAAAATCAATCCGCCGGCTTAAGCCGTTGTTGCCCCGGAGCTAAGACAACCGGTGGCACAGGCTTACTTACCGGGCGGGGCGGCCGGGGTGGGCGTGCCCGGATTATTCATCTTGACCAGTTTGTTTTGCTGAGTGGAGAGTTCTTTTCTCACCTCCTCCAATTCTTGGCTCAGCACTTCCCTTTCGGCCCGGGCAGCCGTAGGAAGCCCCCCTATCCTCTCCTCCAATGCGTTTCGGCGGGCCATCAGTTCTCCAATACGGGCCCTGATCTCTTGCCGTTCAGGATTGAACTCAACCCGGCGCACTGTGTCCGGGGCTGGAGGCTTCTGAACACCCGGATTTGGTTGGGATCCGCCCGGCAGACCGGGATTTGGTTGGAATTCGCCTGACATACCCGGATTTGGTTGGGGGCCGCCCGGCAGACCGGGATTTGGTTGGAATTCGCCTGACATACCCGGATTTGGTTGGGGGCCGCCCGGCAGACCGGACGGCTGGGTTCCCGTCTTCCGGTCACTTGTGGGAGGGGGCTCATCAGATTGAATTTCCTTCAGATCAACAGATTCTTCAGTCGGTGGTGTATCTGAAAAGTGAACCCGGCCCGATGGGTCTGTCCATTTATATATTCCGGCATCGGCAGCTTGGGGAAGAAAACCGGAAATCAAAAAAAACAAAGCGCCGGCTAAAATGAATGATGTTTTCATCATCTTTCTCCAACATATGGTCATCCGGGTTTGAAACCTCATAAGAAACATAAGGCAGAAAGAATAACAAGAAAAGGTAAGTTTGCTTAGTTTTCTCAGATGTTCCAATAAAAAGTCTGCGTCCTCCGAGTAATGTTTTGGATGAGGCCGGATTTCGACGTCAGACTATAATTGGAAAAAAGGCATCAAACACGGCCATTCAGCTCATTCCGGTGGAATTTTATGCAAAATTTCTCCTAGTGAGCCTAACATATATATGTAATACTTTTTTTCGTTGGCCGTGGCCTGGACCATTTCAAATCGAGTTGCCTGAAGTTCATAGGTCATATTACCAACTTGAGATAGACGGGGCAAGCAGCCCAGCCCTTCATCTTTGGTCTTGAAAATGGGGATAAAGTGCACATCATTTTCAGCGTCATGAATTCCAAACATGGTCTCGGCCTGTCCTTGTTTTCCGATAACTACCCAAATCCAGTCTGATGGGCTAATCTTTTCATTCATATAGTTTCTCCACCTGAGCTTAAACCGTTATTGGAGTCTTTATCCCTTCTCTTAGAAGAGACGTCAAAAGGCGGTTTCGGTTACCTTTTCCGCAATCTTGACACCATTATTACCTTTAACTACCCCTGGCGTTCCCAGGTACTTCAAAATACCTTCGACTGTAACTTTAACGGGATCGGTAGCAAACTGCCGAAGTTGGATAATGTCTCCTATCTTGAGGTCGAGGAGATCGCGGCCGGAGATTATGGTCTCCCCTAATTGAGCGGTAATATTGACTTCTGCCCTTTTTAATTGTTCGGTGAATCTTCTCACCCAGGCATGGTCTACCTCCATGTGATCACTCTGGAATCCGGCGTGGAGTTTGCTTCGAATCGGCTCTAACGCGGAATAGGGGATGCACAGAGTGAGATTCCCGGTGGTGGTGTCCATTTCTACGTCAAAAGCCGTAACCACCACAACGTCGGTCGGGGGCACAATCCCGACAAACTGGGGATTAACCTCGGCCCGGACAAACTTAAAATCGAGCGGAAAGACCGGCATCCAGGCCTTGGTCAAACATTCTATAGCGTTATCCACGACTTTCGATATAATTCGGTTTTCTATCTTAGTGAAGTCACGGCCCTCGACCTTAACCGTAGATTCTCCCTTACCTCCGAAAAAGGTATCGACCAACACAAAGACCAGTTTCGATTCTAGAATAAGCAGAGCGTTGCCTCTTAGGGGATCCATCCGGAGAACCTGAATACTTGTCGGAACGGGCAAAGATTTCAAGAATTCGCCGAATTTAATCATGTCGGTGGAAACAGTGCTGACGTCGATAACTTTTCGCAAAGCGGTGGACAAAGTTCCGCGGAAAAGACGGGCAAAGCGGTCGTTGATGATTTCGAGGGTGGGCATCCGGCCCCGGATGATCCGGTCCTGGCTGGTTAAGTCATAGACCACCACCCCCGAGGTATCAACGCCTTCGTCGGTCTCGGTTTCTATTTCCCCCCCGGTGACACCTCGAAGCAGGGCATCAACTTCTTCTTGAGATAATATTTGGCTCATGTCGCTTCCTTCTTGATCCCAGGAAGGGACCAATACGAATAACCGGTGGCGTCAACCTTCGTTTGGTCAGGTATCCGGAACAACCCAAAAGTGGCTGAACAAGTAAGCAGTTGTTCGATAAACATTCGATAAACAATTGATACGGGTATTCGACTC
>JADFYC010000171.1 GCA_015233295.1 Deltaproteobacteria bacterium
AAGGCCCCCTACCCGGCTTTGAATCCGGACGATCTGGCCCAGGGGATACAGGGCTGAAAAATGCGCCGTCACCTCAGGCATCATCCCTGCGACTTCATTCAAATAATATTCGACTAATGCCTCCTTAACGACCGCATCCAGATCGGTGTACGGATCATTCAATAACGCCGCCAAATCATAATAAGGAGGCCCCAACCGTCCTCCTTGAAAATCTATCACCCGGACCCTGACCTTTGTCTTATCTTCCGCGCCGGCGTCATTAGCCGTCTTTTGAAGCAGAATATTCCGGGACTGAAAATCCCGGTGGAGAAAAACCGTCGGACTCTGCTTGATCGTCTGAACAATCACCGGAGTCAGGGCCCTGGTTATTACATCTCCGGATGGCTCCAACCCTAAATATCCCGCGGCAAATTCCCGCAAGAAATAGCCTAATTCTCGGTCTGTCACCAGGTCCGGGTCATAGGTCGGCGTGTCAAAACACCGGGTCACGTCAAGGCCGTGGCCGGCCTGACTTTGCATTAAGATCAGCACGTCTAGTACAGGTCGGTACAGGGAGATAACCTGATTCATGTCCCTGGTATCCTGCACGGCCTGGGCCAGGTGCCGGTCTCCCAAATCTTCCAACACAAACAGACCCTGCTTCAAGTCACGATCATAGATCGCCGGTACTGCCACGCCCACCTGGACCAGGTGCCGGGCCAGGTAGTCAAATGAATCGTTCTCAGTGACGTTTCTCCCTGGTGGATAGGGATGATCCAGCAAGACCAAACTTTCCCCAGGACAGGTTACTCGAAAGTAACTTCGGCCTGACCCATCGCCGGCCAGAGGGATGGCCTGCCACTGACTTTGGGGCACTCCTCGTCGCAACAAAAAGTCTTTTATGAACGCAACACCTTCAGGGCGCAGTTTATCTTGGCGATTCATTTGGTTGAGTTCATCCATAGGGCCGGCTTTTCGTTGATAACATCTCAAATACGATTTGTGATTGATTTAACGTCCGGTTTAAGGCATAATAACGCTCCACCTTTGGGGCAGATAACCATACTTTAAGAACGATGTCAAGTCGGGGAGTTTATCCCAAACAACCATCTAATTTGGCAACCGGCTAAAATCAAAAATAGAATTAAAACATTACAGTCATTTGGGCTAAGCAACAATTATATTATTTTCCTTTTAATTCATCCTGTTACAGGAATTGACGGTGGATTTGGGTTTATCTCCGATTCTGCTCCGGTGTGAATTACCTTCGCCTGAGTCTAATGTATAGACACAAACGACGGATAACGTTTTGACCATCGGTTCCGGCCGTCAGGTAGACCGGTCCGCGGCGATAATCAGGGAGCGGGCGATGATAGACGACAATTCAGAATTATTTAAAGAAAAATTTAGACAGGCCAAAGACATGATTGCCGCGGCCGGCCACCCGGTGGTGCTGACGGGAGCAGGAATCTCGGCTGAAAGCGGGGTCCCCACCTTCCGGGGTGAAGGTGGCTTGTGGAAACAATACAATGTCTTTGAATTAGCCACGCCGGAAGCTTTTACCCGCGATCCCGCACTGGTCTGGGAATTCTACAATTGGCGCCGAGAACTTTTGGCCAAATGCCGGTGCAATCCGGCCCACCTGGCCCTGGTCAAGATGGAGCAAAGATTTAGCCCCGCATTTACCCTGATCACCCAAAATGTGGATGGGTTACACACCCAGGCCGGCAGCCGGAATATTCTGGAGATCCACGGCAACTTGTGGCAAGTTCGGTGCCTGAGGTGCGGTCGTCTGGACACGGTCTACGGCGTGTTCGAGTCCATTCCACCTAAATGCGATCAATGCGGCGGGATGCTCCGGCCTAATGTCGTCTGGTTTGGTGAGGCCCTGGACCCTCAGGTACTGGGAGCGGCTACGGCCGCAGCGGAATCATGTGACTTAATGCTGGTCATTGGTACTTCGGCCGTGGTCCAACCGGCTGCGTCTCTGGCCATCCTGGCTAAAAAGCGAGGAGCCGGGGTGATTGAAATCAATCTGGAGGAAACGGATCATACGGGACGCCTGGATATTACCTTGCTGGGGAAGGCGGGGGAGATCGTGCCTGGCTTGATGGACGGACTTTAGGATGACCGCGCCGCCGATCATTACCTTGACTACCGACTTTGGGCTGACCGACGGGTATGTGGGTGCGGTGAAGGGGGTTATCCTGAGGATCAATCCCGCGGCCGGCATTGTGGACATCAGCCACCACATCCCGTCCCAGGACGTTTTTCGGGCCGCTTTTGTTCTAAGGACTGCAGCTCCATACTTTCCGGACAATACGATTCACCTGGCCGTGGTGGATCCTGGGGTGGGGAGTTCTCGGCGGGCCATTCTTCTCAAAACCGAGAACCAGCTTTATTTGTCGCCGGACAATGGGACACTAACCCACATCCTTCGGCGTCCTGGGTCCAAAACATTGCACCAGATAGAGAATCAGAGCTACTTTAGGCCCCGAGTGTCTCACACTTTTCACGGCCGGGATATCTTCGCGCCGGTTGCGGCCAATTTGTCTCTGGGAGTACCGCCGGAAGACATGGGGCCGGAAATCTATGATCCCGTGCTTCTGAATATCCCGGATGTGACCAGGAATGATATTCAATTGACCGGCCGGGTCATCTACGTGGATCGTTTCGGCAACCTGGTCACCAACCTGGCCCTGGAAGAAGTGGCGTCCTTTGCTGGAGGCCGGGAGATCAGGACGACCCTGGACGGGGGGCTGGGCCTCACGGGGGTTAAGAGCAGTTACACGGAAGTTGCCCCGGGAGAGTATCTGGCCATCTTCGGTTCGTGGGAATTATTGGAAATATCAAAGAATCTTGGTAACGCGGCCGCGGCTCTAGGTATTTCCCCCGGAGTTGGAGTGACGATCACCCGGCTGAAACAATAGAACTATAACATATTTATTTTAATAATATTAAACACAAAAATATAAAGTAATACATTATAGTATTAGTAAAAAAACAAGGCAAACGAAGCGGCGCCCCGATAACCGTCCCTTTTCAAGGTGACGGGGTTGATAGCACGCTTCAACGAGCAACAAGTAACCAGCAACAAGCAACCAGTAAGAGGTTCCCCCCCGACAATGGATCAAGAATCCGGAACTGACCGTGTGATCTATATTTCTCTCGGTTTGACATTCGTCATCTGTCTGGTAGCCACCTATTGGTTCAGAAATTTCACTTTAGACGACGCCCTGATATACTATCGCTATATTCAAAACGCCCTGGACGGCAAAGGCCTGGTCTATAACCAGGGTGAAAAATTCAACGGACTGACGTCTCCTTTGTATAGTTATCTAACTCTGCTGGTCTCTTGGGTGGTCAATGATATCACCCGGTCCCAAGTTTGGCTGGGTGGGGCATGTCTCTTCGCAACCTGCCTGGTGCTGGCTCGCCTGTTTCGACAGAATGTCATCGTGTCCGTGACGTTACCTCTGATGGTGGCCACCAGTCGTTATTTTTACACCACCTTCGGTCTGGAAACCACCTGGTTTCTATTCCTGACCGTGCTGGCCCTGTGGCTGTACGAGGAAAATAAATACGGTCTATTAGGCGTTGTCTGTAGCTGTCTGCTCCTAACCAGAGGCGAATCCGTGTTTTTAGTCCTGGTATTAACGGCCAGACACTTCCTGGAACGCCGTCCGTTTCCCCGGATCAAACTGTTTGTCGTCCCGTTCCTTATCCTGGCGGCTCATTATGCTTTTACTTATTGGTATTACGGTAAATTACTGCCAAGTACCCTGGCGGCCAAGATCTATCAGGGAAAATCAGGACTATGGGGCGACTGGCCGTGTTTTATGCACATCGCCTACCTGGATAATTGGGTGTTTGATAACTGCTCCATGTTGATGGTTGGAATCATCGCCATAAGTCTGGTGGGGCTGATATCCGGACTAAAGAATCGGACCCTGGTCACCTTGCTTGTCTTTACCCTGGCCTGGACTGGATTTTATGTTTGTTTGAATATTCCGAGCTATCACTGGTACTACAGTGTTAATTTTTTGTTGCTGTATACCGGTGTTGCCTTTGGTCTGGATTTCTTCTGGAGACTCCTCAGCCCGGCGGCCCGGAAAGTCGGATTTCCCATTCACCGGATGGCGGTCGGGTTATTGATTATTATTTTGGCCGGAACGCAATTCCTATTGATTTATACTCATGGTGGGAGACATGGAGGGGTGTGGCATTACATGGTGATCGGCCGGTGGATTGAGCAGCGGACAGAGGCCAATTCTTCGGTGGCATGTGTGGAAATCGGACACATCGGGTGGTATTCAAAAAGAAAGATCATCGACATTCTCGGCCTGGTCAATCCCCACAATGCCCGCCTCATTGGAGAACGGAAGTTCGGGCACTGGCTAAAATATTATCGGCCTGATTACATCCTGACCCATAATCCGCCCTGGCCGGCTGAGCAGGGAATACCGCAACTCGTCGCCGCCGGATTGTATGCGCCGGATACTCGTTTTGACTTCCCAGGATTTAGTCTTTTCGCCAAAAAGGCGTCAGGTGGGACCGGAGAATAGTCCTTGAGACCAGGCTCAGGCGGGTTTGTCGGCAACCTGGACGATCACCAGGGTGACGTCGTCCCGAAACGGCTGTTCGGCCCGGTAGTTATCCAGATCATCCAGGATATCCCGACCAATTGTTTTTACATCCAGGTCTTGGACCCGACTGAGAACTTCTTTTAAGCGACGATGACCATAGAGTTTTTTATGCGGATTATCGGCTTCCACGATTCCATCGGAGTAGAATACCAGGGTATCTCCGGGATGGAGGTTCATGGAGTGGATACTGTAGTCGTAATCTTCCATAACCCCCAAAGGAAACTCGCCTTGTTCAATGAACGACCAGGTCTTTGAGGCCGCGCTGTAATGAAACGGCCAGGGATGGCCCGCGTTGGCAAAGGTCATTTTTCCGGCGGACCTATCCAGGATACCGAAAAAGAAAGTCATCAGCATCAAATCCTTGACGCCGCGCAGGACCATGCGATTCATAGCCCCCATGACTTCACTGATTTCTGTAGAAAAATTCAGTTGCGTACATAAGCAACTCCGGGCCATGGAGACCATCATCCCGGCCTTGAGGCCATGCCCGCTGACGTCTCCCAGGGTAAACGCGCAACGCCCGTCATCTAACGGAAAGAAATCATAGTAATCTCCGCCGATTTCAGTCGCCGGCCGGCAAATGGCCCAAAATGACCAGCCCGGCAGGTGAGGGACCTCCTCGGGCAAAGTAGCTTGCTGCATTTTGCGGGCTGATTCAATTTCCTGTTTCAGCCGTTCGGAGTCTTTCAGTTCAGAATAGGCTGAAGCCAACAGTTCATTGGCTCTGGCGTTTTCCAGGGACAGAGAAATCGTCTGGGCGATGACCGTCAGCCTTTCCAGGTCTGAGCTTTCAAAATTGCCACCTCGCTTATTGATCCCGCTCATGACTCCAATGATCCGTTGCCGGACCTTAAGCGGAGCATAGATGACTGATTTGGTAACCTGGCCCGTATCACGATCCACCTCGCGGTAAAAATCCGGGTCCAGACCGACGTCGGGGACCAGAACCGGCTGACCGGTCCGAAGAACTCGGCCGGCAATACCTCTGGTCGCGGGGAAGCGTGTTTCATGTAGACGATCAGTGATTCGTTCGCGGTCATCCAGGGCCACGCGAAAGAAGAATTCTTGGGCTGATTCGTCCAACAACATAATCGCCACGCTTTCGCACCCCAACAGCTCCTTGACTCGTTCCACCACCAACAACAGCAGCTTATCTAAATTGAGGATGGTGTGAATCGATTGACCTATTTCCAACAGTACGGCCAGAAATTTTTCGTTTGAACCAGTTTCTTGAGGGGACATATGGCTTTCCGGTTATCTTTCAGTCTGATTCAAATTTAGATGAACATGTTAATTTGGGAGTCGGCGGCGTAATCTAAAAACATGGCCGCACCGCCGAGTTCAACGCCGTCTATCAGGTCTTCTTTTTTGGTGCCCATAACATCCATGGTCATTTGGCAGGCGATGAGCCGGACACCACTTTCTTTGGCCGCGTCCAACAGTTCAACTATGGTCGGGACGTTTTGGGCCCGCATCCAGTCATTCATCATTTTGGTAGCCATAGCCGTCATTCCAGGTAAGACACCGATGATATTGGGCACTGGGACCGGCATGGCCGGGTTGCCTAACGGCGGCACTTTAAGGTTATGATTCTTGCCTTTATTCAGGATGTCGAGGCCGTAGAAGGTGAAAAAAACAGCCGCCTCCATATCCAAAGCCGCAGCCGAAGTGGCCAGAATAAGGGGGGGGGTAGGCCATGTCCAGAGTGCCTTTAGAGGCGATAAAGGCGGCCCGGGGTTTCTTTACGAATGCCTTGAACACCTCGGCCACTCGCTTCTCAACTTCTTGAGCGACTTTTTCATCGATCAACCGTTCAATATCTTTATCTATTTCCGCCATATATGACGATCCTCCACAACAGCCTGAAAGTTTGTTAGGTCATCGGTTATCGCCTTCTGTCTTGTCCTGGGCCTGTTGGGCGGTATTAACCGTTGCCTGGAGTTGTCACCCGGACCGGACCCCTCCTGTGGAAAAGATCAAACCATCGGGTGAAACGTCGGCTAGATCCGAAGATACAGCTTGGTGTATCCGTCAGTTTCCTCGAATCCCAAGAAGTCATGGTTGGCTCTTTTGGCAAAGGCCGGAATATCATTCTTGGTGCCGGGGTCGGAACTGAACACTTCAATTATTTGTCCCTTTTTCATGTCCTGGATAGCTTTCTTGGTCTTAAGCAGTGGCATGGGGCAGCTTAGCCCTCGGACATCGAGCGTATAGTCAGGTTTAAGGTCCATTCTGATTCCTCCAAAACTGCATAGTTTATCATGGTCATGTTCAGGTTGACGCGGCCGGGTAAGGGTTGCGGAGACGCCGCAAAAACGGAAGCCCGGCGATCGAAATCCAACTAGCTTTTTTTACAATTCAACTAATATCTATCGCATTGGGCAACTCCAGACATCGCTAGTTTGCCTATCGTACTATATTATTTCATTACCAGGCAAGGAAAAACAGCAATTGCCGCTCGCATGACAAAAAATTCCGGTGGTTTCCCAGTGACATAATCTATCATGCCTCCGGACCGCTCGGCAATCTATGGGATAACCGATTGCAATACCACTGTTGACAGAAGATACTATTTCGCTTACATTCCCCTAGTTCAATGATAACGCATTGGGTTGTATCGTAATCCGGCGATTGGTACTGAAAACATCCGTGAACTTTAAAGAACGGCGGTTATGAAAGAGTATTACGTGTGTCAGGAATGCGGCGGTCAGACGCCGAAATGGATGGGCCGTTGCCCTGATTGCGGTCAATGGAACACCTTAGTCCAGGAGGTTAAGGACAAGGCGCCGGGTAAGGCGCGTCTCCGGGGCATGGCCGGGATAGAGGAAATGCCGCGGCCCATTGCGGCTATTTCATCCCAACGGGAAGATCGGGTCTACACCGGAATCATGGAATTTGATCGAGTCTTGGGCGGCGGGTTGATCTCCGGGACTGTGGTTCTGATCGGGGGTGATCCCGGGATCGGAAAATCTACTTTAATCCTCCAGGGGCTGAATCAACTGGGCTTAAGCGGGCATCGGGTCCTGTACATCTCCGGCGAGGAATCGGCCAGGCAAATAAAGATTCGGGCCGACAGGCTGGGGGTCTCTTCGGAAAACCTTTACGTTGTCACCGAAACCTGCCTGGAACGGATTCTGAGCATGATTTCCGAATTGAAACCAGCCATGTTGGCCGTTGACTCCATTCAGACTATCTATACTGAAACCTTGCCGGCCGCCCCAGGCAGCTTGATCCAGGTTCGGGAAACCTCGGCCATGTTGATGCAATTATCCAAACGGACCGGGA
>JADFYC010000172.1 GCA_015233295.1 Deltaproteobacteria bacterium
AAGCCCTATACCGCATGTTTCTGGCCCTGGACTGTTCCATGGTCGAAATAAACCCCCTGGTCATCACCAAAGATGATCGATTGATCGCCCTCGACGCCAAAGTCTCGTTTGATGATAACGCTTTGTTCCGACATCCGGAACTTAGGGACCTGATTGACCCGACCGAAGCCGACCCGCTGGAGTTGGAAGCCGGAAAATATAATCTTAACTATATTCGGTTAGATGGAAATATCGGCTGCATGGTCAACGGCGCCGGTTTAGCCATGGCCACCATGGACGTAATCAAATTGGCCGGGGCTGAACCAGCCAACTTTTTGGACGTGGGTGGCGGTGCCAGCACTGACATGATCCGAAACGGATTCCGGATTATCTTGGAAGACCCTCGGGTCAAGGGTATCTTGATCAACATCTTCGGAGGCATTCTCAGGTGTGACGTCCTGGCTCAGGGAGTCATTGAGGCGGCGGAAAAGATTAGCGTGGGAGTGCCGCTAATTGTCAGGTTGGAGGGGACCAACGTGGATAAGGGCCGAGAGATGTTGAAAAACTCCGGTCTTAATTTCACCGTGGCCGACACCATCCTCGACGCCGCGGAAATGGTCACCAAAATTGTCGGGAGGGCGAGTTAAATGAGTATTCTAGTCGACGAAAACACCAGAGTGGTGGTTCAAGGCATTACCGGTCGCGAAGGTTCATTCCATACCAACCAGATGCTGGCCTACGGAACTAAGGTCGTGGCCGGGGTTACTCCGGGGAAGCAAGGCCAGACCCTGGGAGGAATCCCTATTTACAATCAGGTTATCGGTGCGGTGGAACATGAGCAGGCCAATACGGCCATCATCTTTGTGCCTCCTGCCTTTGCCGCTGACGCCATTATGGAAGCCGCGGCGGCCGGGATCAAAGTAATCGTTTGTATTACTGAAGGAATTCCAACCATTGACATGATCGCGGCCAAAAAGTATCTAAAAGAAACCGAGGCCGTATTAATCGGCCCGAATTGCCCCGGTATCATTTCTCCCGGTAAAACGAAAGTAGGCATTATGCCTGGCGATATCCACAAACCGGGCTCCGTCGGGGTCATCTCCCGAAGTGGCACCCTGACCTACGAAGTGGTCGGCCAACTCACCCGCCAGGGACTGGGGCAGTCCACCTGTATCGGAATCGGAGGCGATCCGATCATCGGATTGGCCTTTATCGAATTGTTGACCAGGTTTGGTGAGGATAAAGACACTTCCGGCGTGATCGTTATCGGTGAGATCGGCGGCTCAGCCGAAGAAGAAGCCGCAGAATTTGTCAAAGCCCATTTTAAGAAACCGGTCATCGGCTTTGTGGCTGGTCAGACCGCCCCCCCGGGGAAAAGAATGGGCCATGCCGGGGCCATCATTGCCGGTCGAAGCGGCCGGGCCGAGGATAAAGTCGCGGCCTTTGAAGCAGCCGGGATTCACGTGGTCCGCAATCTCGGTCAGTTAGGGGCCACGGCGAAACGAGTTTTCCCCGCTTAGGCGCAGCCCATGACAGGCGGGACAGTTGCAGAACCACATGTACCCAATCACCACAAAGGACGCATCACCCCTATTCTCTGTCATGTTGCGTCCTTTGTATTTTACCTCAGTCAAAATCAGCCGGAGGTCGTCATGCTTGCCCCATCTATTCAAGTCCGTCACTGGACCAGACAGGAATATGAGAAGATGGTTCCGGCCGGGATTTTTCATCCTGAAGAGCGGCTGGAATTGATCGAGGGAGACATTTATCGCATGACTCCACAAAGCAGTCTTCATGCCATGGTGATCCGTCTGGTGGAGGATTATCTTCGACTCATTTTCACCACTGGTTATGACATCCGGGTGCAGATGCCCCTGGCCCTTGATCCTACCTCCGAACCCGAACCGGATGTGGCCGTTGTGCCCGGAAACCTGCGAGACTATCGTTATCACCATCCCACCACTGCTGTTTTGGTGGTGGAAGTGGCCGATAGTTCCCTTTCTTTTGACCGGAGCGTGAAGAAAGGGTTGTATGCTCGGAACAATATTCCGGAATACTGGCTGATTAATCTGGTCGCCGGGTGCCTGGAGGTTTACCGCCGGCCCGACCAGGGAGCCTATCAAGACCAGGCTGTGCTTCATCCCGGCGAGACGGTGTCTCCCTTAATTTTCCCGCAGATGTCCATCGCCGTTGCGGCGTTGCTCCCATGACAACGGTAGAAAAGACAAATTCCGGACGGCAATGCCGCCCAAGACACAACCAGGAGAGCCTTTATGACTAGCGAAAAGGGCTTTCGCGGCACTCTCTCCAATATCAGCTTAACCGATCTCATCCAGATGACCTGCCAGTCTTCCATGACCACCACGATAAAGGTCACAGAAGACAAAAAGGTGGGACACATCTTTATCGATAAAGGTCAAATCACCCATGCCGCCACCGGCCCGATAACCGGCGAAGACGCGTTCAACGCCATATTATCTTGGGAAAATGGTGTATTTGAGACCGTTACCCTACCCATCCCGGACACTCCGCCGATCACAAAAGACTGGATGTATCTCGTCTTGGAAGCGGCCCGAGCCATCGATGAAATTCGAGGGAAACGCACCGCAGCCGAACTAGCCGAAGACGGCGAAGTAGCCAAAAGCGACGAAGTGAAGGAAACACCGCCTGTCACCCAAGAGCCAATGATTTATGAAGGGCCGACGCTAGTGGAGGATTATCTCCAGGATGATTCCGGCTTGTTGCCTATGGATGCAGGGCCTCTGGAAGGAGGTCTTCAAGAAGATGTCATTCTTCCATTAGCCACAGATGATTCGTATCCGGGTGGTCTGGAACTGGTGGTGGATGATTCCGGGGTCATGGCCGACCAAGAATCCATTTCGATAATTACCCAAGAGTATTTGGAGCCGCCGCTCGTAGAGGATATGTTGGAAATGGAGCCCGACCACCCGGCCGCGGAATTTACCCCCCCGGCCTTCGAGAGTCCCGGTCTGGTGGTGGAGAGCGCAGAGATATCTCTGGAGCCTGAGCCGCAGGCAGCCTCCGAACCCCAGCCTGAGCTCGAATGGGAACTGCCGGTAGGCGATGAAGAACCGAGAATGGTGTCTCCGGAGGATGAAACCGCAGCCGCAGCCTCTGAAACCGGCCTAGAAATGACGGAGCCGGCCGAATGGGCCCCCGACTCCGAACCAGGCCCCGTTTCGGACACCACATATCCCGGGCCACCACCTCCAGGTCCCTTACCGATTGATAGGCCGAAGCTGACTATCCGTGACGTCACCGTCCGCACTCCAGTTAAGGAGCTACCTAAGGTTCAGGCGAAGGTGATGAAATGGGGTGGTTTACGGATCCCTAACGAAGATCAAAAAAAGATTATTTATCGTCTGGGATTATCTTCCATGGCCTTATCCGTCGTAATTATCACATTGCTTGTCATATACATAAAGAATAATATTCCTTTGATGAGTCAAATCAACACGGCGCAGGCAAAACTGCGGGGGGTGATGCTCAAAGGGTCTAAAGTCACGGCCGAAAACCAAAAAGTCATTGATGATATGCATGGATTTGTGGAAGATTATAACAAAATTGAAGGTGTTATCAAAAGTGGAGCCATAAATGAAGCGGTCAATCGAGGGATAATCGATCTTAAGAGGAACACCATCCAGGTTCTCGATAATATCTTCTATCTGGCCGAACTTCGGCTAGAGCCGGGCGCAGAAGGGGCCAATCTCTCCGGCCTGGTGATCAATTCATCCGACCTTACTTTTACCAAACCTGTTTTTAGGGCTACGGTCAACGACACCACCCTCTATTTTGACGTGGGGACCCTTCTCCCTGGAAAGAAAGCCAAATTCACCTGTTTTTTACCCTGGCGGTCCACCTCCATAATTGAAGGTAGAATTGAGTTTATTAAAAGTTGGGTTGAACCGGCTCTGGCAGCCAGACAGTTCTTTGCCCCTCACCAGACACAGTAAAAGACACTTAAGACGCCTTAGCGTTGTGCTTTTGGGCTGGCTGAATGGAAAACGTAAAATTTAAACCTAAAGGGCATATCAACTGAATCCGGTCGACAGTCTCTGATCCATCTGAACAGCCGGCTACCGAGGGGACATTATGGCAAAGATTTTGGTTATTGATGATCACAAAGATACATGCGACGTAATTACAAGTAAATTAACCAGAATGGGCCATCAAACCATTTCTGCTTATTCTCTAATGGATGGCCTGCGAGAAGCTTACTCACAAGAATTCGACGTGGTCTTTCTCGATGTAAAACTGCCCGACGGAAATGGATTAGATGCTCTGCCGAGAATCCGCCAAACATCTTCCAGCCCAGAAGTAATCATTATCACCGGTGTCGGTGATCCAGATGGGGCTGAACTGGCCATCAAGAGCGGGGCCTGGAGCTATATAGAAAAAGGCTCTTCTCTAAATAATATTGTTTTGCCCTTGACTAGAGCGCTGGACTACCGAAAGGAAAAAATATCATCTAAGCCATTGTCATTATTAAAAAAACATAATATAATCGGAACCAGTCTGCAAATGCAGGCCTGTTTTGAGCAGGTAGCTCAGGCGGCATCGAGTGATACTGCGGTCCTGATCGCCGGTGAGACGGGCTCCGGCAAGGAAGTTGTCGCCCACGCCATTCACAACAACAGTGCCCGGGCAAGCAAGAACTTCGTCGTGGTGGATTGCGCCGCGCTCCCTGAGTCTTTGGTCGAGGGCATCCTGTTCGGGCACGAAAAGGGCGCTTACACCGGAGCTGATAAGGCTCAAATGGGTCTGATCAAGGAAGCTGACGGTGGCACCTTGTTTCTAGATGAGGTCGGTGAGCTTCCGTTATCCATTCAAAAATCGTTCCTCCGCGTTCTTCAAGAACGACATTTTCGTCCTCTGGGTCTGAATAGGGAAATCAAGAGTGACTTCAGATTGCTGGCCGCCACCAACCGTGATCTTGATCAGATGGTCCAAGAAGGAAAATTTCGCCAAGACCTGTTGTACCGCCTAAAATCTTTTGTGATTAATCTACCGCCGTTAAGGAACAGAGTCGTCGATATCAAAGAACTGGTCTTACACTATGTCCCCAAACTGTGTGAGCGATTCGGCATCCCAGTTAAGGCCACGCCACCGGACTTCTTGGAGACACTGGCGGCTTACAATTGGCCGGGAAACGTGCGGGAGTTGATTAACGCCTTGGAAACGACCATTATTGCAGCTAAAGGAGATATTTCTTTATTTCCCAACCACTTACCGATAAATATCCGAATTGAGGCGGCCCGCTTCGCACTCCAAAAGGATTCTATTGAAAACATCACCCAATTAGATAGACTGACCCCAGATTATTCCCGAAAGGAGACCTATGATAAGGACAACTTACCTCCTTTACGGGAAGCCCGGGCCGCCTTCGAAAAGCAGTATCTTCAAGACGTGATGCAAATTGCCGCCAGGGATACGGACAAGGCCGCTAAAATATCAGGTATTTCCAGATCCCGTTTGTATGTTTTGCTAAAGAAATATGATATCCCCTACTACCAGCCTTAAATATGTAACCGATTAGCCATCAGAGACTTGCTTTCATATAGAGACAACACGTTAGTGATTCCTTCCAGTTGTGATCTGGTGCTCGTCTACCATGTTTATACTTTGGTACTCGTTCACGGGGGGTAATTAATCCCCATGAACACGATCCCCCTTTTCCTTTTTTCAAGAAGCATTCTTTCTTTCAGGACTGCTTCAGAAAACCCTTATTTTTCTCTCCGGCCGCCTTCCTGATTGCCTAACAAGTTAAAACTTAAGCACATACGGCTTATGCTCTATACTTAACCAAACAAAATATCATCTCCGTTTTCAATCATCAATCCCGCACCCCGTAAAATCCCTCGACTTGCCCTTGTCCGGCTTTGCCGGGCGAACATTCTCATCTTCATAACATTATTACACTAACGTCTTTTTATTCTGCCACTCGAATAGTTGGCACGTTTATTGATAAAGAAACAAGTAGGCAGCCCTGTTTGACCGCATGTGAATTATAGAACTTGAACCGGTACATCAACAACTCTCTTGAGAAAACACCACCTGGCCCCGGCATTAAGCTCAAGCATATCGGTTGAAAGGAGCATCAAAATATGAATATGCTATTCTACGCCAAGACTGATGACGGCCTTGCGGGACGACTCCGGTCAGAGATTGAGACCCTGATCCCCAAGCCGGACCTGGAGATCTGTCGGACCATGGACGGGCTGTCTCGCCGGCTTCGTCAACCCCTTAAGGACCTGTCACTCGGCATCGTGTTTACCGACAGTAAGGAAGACTTGTTGGGATTGTTGCTTATTCGCGATCTTCTCCTGGATATTAAAATGATCCTTATTCTCCCTAACAGAGAAGACAATACCGTGGCGGTGGGCCATGCTTTGTATCCCCGTTTCATGAGTTATACGGATGGCGGTCTCCAAGATGTCGTGGAGGTAGTCAGGAAATACCTGACCATCAATGCCGAAAATGGGCAACCGCAATATTCCAGCTATGCTTCCACCGGTTAGCACTGCTTCAAGCAACCAGAATTACCTGGTAGCCTTAAACGAAAGCAGGACAGCTCTAAATACTTTGCAGACTAATGACCATCTCTGACATCCTTCGGGTGGGTAAGTTGGTCATTTCTTAAATGTTCAACAATGGGAGTTTTCTAATGTATAACCCTAAATTAGGGGCAAAAATCGGAGGAGCTTTTAGCGCCTTTATCATGGTCGCCTGCGTCCTGGGCGGCGTGGCAGTGTGGCATATGGGTCGGGTTGAAAGTAACTCCGAGAAGCTGTCTAAGGAATTCGTACCGGAGGTGGCCATCGCCAACAACCTGGAGAGAACCGCCCATTCGACCATGCTGGCCATGCGGGGCTATGCCATGAGCGAGGATGAAAGCTATCTGGCCGAGACCAAAAAAAACCTGATTCTGGTCAACCAATACATGGGAGAAGCCACGGACTTGGTCACCAAGTCGCCGCATTTGACGTTGCTGAGAGAAGCGGTAGCCAAAACAAAAGGCAGAGTCGTTGAGTATGAAAAAATGGTCGAAGAAACCGTGACCAAAAATAAGGAATTAGCCCATATCAGGAAAACCCTTGACCGGGCGGCCGCCGATTATATGCAGAACTGCAGTGAATTCTTGACCAGCCAATACGAAACCATGAGGAAGGAGATAGACGAAGGAGCGACCAGAGCCATGTTGGATCAGCGGTTGGATAAAATCATTTTGGCCAACGACATTACCAGCCTGGTCAATACGGTTCGAATGGTCAATTTGAGAGCCCAAGCCCTGAGCGATCCGAAGTTGATCCAAGAGATCACAAAAACTTTCAGCGTCATCGAACAAAAACTCCACGACCTCAAGTCCATCACCCGGCAGGAAATAAATCTTCGGGAGATTGAGGAAAGCTTTCAGGCGGGCCGCACTTACAAAAACGCCCTGACCAACCTGCTCCATAACTGGACGGCTCAACAGGAACTTCACCAAAAGCGGGGCGCCGTGGCTATGGACGTTCTTGACGCGGCCAAAGCCATCGCGGAAAAAGGCATGGCTGAAACACTTACGATCGCATCAGAGGCCACCTCAGCTCTGTCTCACACCTCTATGATGATGGTCATTAGCCTCCCCGTGGCCGCAGTGCTGGGCCTGATGATCGCCCTGCTCATTACCTTGAGCATTACCAAACCAATCAACCGGATAATTATCGGGCTAAATGAGGCCGCCAACCAGGTCGCCTCCGCTTCCATCCAGGTCTCCACGACCAGTCATTCTCTGGCTGAGGGAGCCTCTCAACAATCAGCCTCCATCGAAGAAACATCATCCGGCATGGAAGAAATGTCGGCCATGATTAAACGGAATGCCGACAGC
>JADFYC010000173.1:0-7320 GCA_015233295.1 Deltaproteobacteria bacterium
AGGTGATTGGACAGGTGATTGGACAGGTGATTGGACAGCAGTATGGGCAGGTGGTCGGCCAGATGGATGGACTGGTGGTGGTTCAATCGGTGGCTCTGGTGGATGGTCAGTAGGATGGGCAGCAGGTCTGGCAGGTGAATTGGCAGTAGGATGGATAGCAGGATGGGCAGGTGGTTGCTTATGTGGATGGATAGCAGGATGGCCATGTAGCCTTGCAGGTGGATGGGCAGGCGGTCGGCCACCTGGATTGACAGCCGAATGAACAGGTGATTGGTCATGTGGCTGGACTGGTGGTGGTTCAATCGGTGGCTCAGGTGGATGGATAGCAGGATGCGGGTGGTCGGCCAGATGGTTGCCCAGGTGATTGGACAGGTGATTGGACAGCAGTATGGGCAGGTGGTCGGCCAGATGGTTGCCCAGGTGATTGGACAGGTGATTGGACAGCAGTATGGGCAGGTGGTCGGCCAGGTGAATTGGCAGGGCGGCGTTAAGCAGGATGGCCATGTAGCCTTGCAGGTGGATGGGCTGGCGGTCGGTCAGGTGGATGGGCAGGCGCCGCGTCCGGCCTAAGCTGTGGGACATCGGCGACGTTACCCGGAAATCTCTCCTTCACCCAAAGGCTGCCCGGATGTTTCAGACTGCTCGGCCACCTCCATGATCTTCTGGACGGGTATGCCCCGGTAGATCAGCTCCACCATCCGGGTCATGGCCGGATGGACGTAATGATAGAATTTTTTAAATCCTTCGCAGAGGTAGTTTAATCCGGATTCTCCGTCGGGAGATGTGGCGAAGCGATGTTTGGGGCATCCGCCGCGGCAGGCAAAAAGGAGTTCGCATCCGCGGCAATATCCGGGAAGGGCGGTTTCCTTTGATGCGCCGAAAGCGATCTGTTGGGTTGACTGGACCATTTCTTTTAACCCGCGCTCAAGAATATTTCCCAGGCGAAAAACCGGGTACATGAAATGGTCGCAGGAAAAAATATCGCCGTTGTGCTCCAATATCAGGTTCCCCCCGCAGCGGGGAGCGAGATAGCACACACCAGGGGCGACCCCGGCCCAGGCGCCCAGGGTCCATTCGAAATTCATGACAAAGATCCGGCCGACATCATTTCTTATCCACTCCTGGAAGACCTGGATGAGGAATTCACCATACTGGGTCGGCTCGACACTCCAGGGGGTCACGGTGGTCGACTTCTCTTCGTGGGTGAGAGACGGCGGCGCGGCCAGAGAGATTCCCAAGTTTTCCGCTTCTGAATCGGTCTCCCGTTCCACGATAGGGATAAATTGGATAAACTGCACCCCTTGTTGCCTGAAAAAACGGTACACTTCCAGGGGATGCGTTGCGCTTTGGCTATTTATGGTGGCCAGAACGTTTACTTCCACGCCATATCTTTGCATCATCCGCAGCTTATCTAAAACCCTGGCGCAGGTTGGTCGGCCGTCCTTGTCCAGGCGAAAGGCATCGTGAACCGCCTCGGGACCATCCAGGCTCAATCCCACCAGAAACTTGTTCCTGGACAGAAAAGCACACCAGGCCTCATCGAGCAGCGTTCCATTGGTCTGAAGCGTATTGGAAATCTGTTTTCCCTGACCATATTTCTGTTGAAGATCCAGGGCCCGCTGGAAAAAATCAACCCCCAGCACAGTCGGTTCTCCACCCTGCCAGTCGAATACGACGGCTGACCCAGGCTGGGATTCGATATATTCTCTGGTGTAGGTCTCAAGGACTTCGTCAGACATGCGGAACATCGTATTGGCAGGGAAAAATGTCTTTTTCTCACGATAAAAACAATATCCGCAACGGAGATTGCAGGACGGACCAGCGGGCTTGGCCATAAGGTGAAAGCCCTGTGGCAGAGGACCATCGTGATCAGAGGCTTTCCGATTAATTTTGTTGTTATCGGCCATATCGCGAATGAATTACCTTTTCGGAGTGATTAGCTGGTCCGGCTGAGCATAGAAGTTTCCTGTTTGGCCAGATCCATTTTCAACTGCTTGTTTTTCAACCTCAGTTCATCTGTTGTCATACCAGGCACGGTCACGTCGGCTCGCACCTCCCCGGTCCTGTAATCAACCAGATTTGTTTGTTCAATTGGATCCGTTTTCAGGCAATAAAGTTCCCATTCATCCGGCTCAACCGCTTTGGGGTCCACATATCGGGCGATCTTCCAGTCTCCGGTGCACAGGGCTCTGACGTTGTTGGGCTGTCTAACCGACCCTGGGACCAAGGGATATCCCTTTTTAATCGTCGCGTTGACGTTGGCCAGAAATATGTTGTATTGTTCTATTGTCTTATCAGAAGGATTGGCGCCATGTTCCGTTATCGTATCATTAGTCACAAAAAGAACGCCGGTCCGTGGTGCTCCGTCAGGCCCGATGATGTCCCCCGTGCTTTCACCCTTAATATGAGACGACAGGTCGGCTCCCACAAACGCTTTGACCACGGATTTGCCATAGATGGTTTCCATCATGCCTCGCACCTGGGCTAGATCATATCCGGCCAGGGCCAACAACGTCGGGGCCAGATCAATCGAGCTGGTGGGTTGCAGGACTTCCCTCATTTGCAATTTATTTTTGTTTACCAGGGGGGAGGAAACAACCATCGGCACTCGGATCACTTCTTGATAGGCGTTATGCCACTTCTGAATCATGCCACCATGTGCTCCAGCCACTTCGCCATGATCAGCCAGGAAAACGACGATTGTATTTTCGGTCAGGCCGTTGTCATCCAGGGCTTGCAACACCCGGTGCATCTGCAGATCCTCAAGATAATGGCAATAGGCATAGAACTGGTTATAAGCCAGGGACCAGGCGGCCGCGTAGTCACCCTGAAGTTGGAATGGTAAAGGTGAGGGGAGCAGATTGGACTCAACAATTGATTTCATCATAAGTCCATACTTGAGGGAGTACTCTTTCTGACACTGGGGCTTTGCGTCCAGAGACTCGCTAAAGGTCCGCGGCAGAGAGAAGTTGTCTTGAGGGAAACCGCCTGGGTTCAGGTTTACCGAAAGTCCATCGGGATTCGGGAGGCTTTTATCCCCCTTGGCGGGATTTGGCGGAGGAGGGGGAAAATCGACCCACGGAACAACGCCTTGTTTGTTGGGCAGTTGCCAGTTTATCGGCCAAGAGCTGCAGTCATGGGGATCTACCAGCGAGGCGACGGCCAGCCATGGAACATTGGAGTTGTCCTTTCCCTTACCGTCAAGAAAGCCCACGACGTTGTCAGTGAATCCGACATCGCGATAGACTCCCAGATTGTAAGAGGTTCCGCCATGAGGCTCGGGATATGAACTCCCCCAATCTGAAAACCCCCAGGGCTCAAGATAATCAGGTCCCTTGGGGTCGGATACGTGCCATTTTCCAAAATAATGAGTGGTATAACCGACGGATCGAAACCAATCGCCAATTGTCGGTGTGCCTGCGGGGTCAAGCCAGGGTACCTCGCCGGCTGACTTAAAAGCCCCATCCGTTTGGTCAACCCCGGTTATATTTGAATATTGACCGGTCATGATGCACGCCCGGCTCGGTACGCAGGCAGAAGAGGCGGTATGGTGTTGTCTTAAGACCACGGCGTTTTGCCGCAACCGCAAGAGACCGGGAAAAAACCGGGCGTATGCATTATCAGGAGAAAGCGGCTGAAAACCAACAATCTCGCTTAATCCTTGGGCCATACCCTCATTGGGTCCATATCCTGGCGGTGGAGTCCGCATTTGATCCACCATGAGCAATAATATGTTCGGACTGCTCGAATTAAGCTTAGAAGAATCGGAAGAACATGAGGAGAGTGCGCCAATAGCTCCGGTGAGCGCCGCGGCGGCCAGAATTTTGGGTGGCGTGCTGAGAAATTCTCTGCGGGTTATCTTCTTCATAATACTTCCTTCCTGTTCGCAAGGTACTTATGTCACAATATTGTAAATTTGATAATTACTTTAGGTTAAGAATCATCGGCCTGCTCCGATTGTGGCAAAAACAAGCGTTTCAGCCAGGACATGAGAACGTCCACCTGGGGCACATCGGGATCAAGATACCGGGCCGTAATGGCCGTTCCCAAGGATTTTCCCGGCTTCTCCTGCCAGGCCAGCCAGGTGTGCATGACGGCTTTTGGTTCGGCCAATGAACCAAAGAGCCGGGCGCCTTCCGGAATGGCCGCAACGCTGGATGTGACGTGCTCGAAAAGTGGTGATCCTGCAGGCACCAGGAAACGCAAAAAGTCCTCCAAAATGCCTTCCGTCCGGTTATCTGGCATTATCCAGATACCCACTCGCGGCAAAAACTTGCCAGCCTGGGAGTCAATAATGTGGGGAAGAATTGTCCCCTCAGGAGCGGGATTGTCCGGCACGTCCTCATATCCCGCGCCAATAAGCCGGTCTCTCATAGACCGCCAGCGTGCCGCTATGTCCGTATCCGCATCGACGACCACCCCGACAATACCGCCAGGGCCGTTAGCTTTCACCTGAACAGGAATATCCTTCAAGAGCCGGTCAACCCCTGTGAGCTGTTTGACTTCGAGCGGTATGTTTTCGAACCGCGGCCAACCTCGCTCAGTGCACAAGTGTTTGAGGACATGTTCGTCGTCAGGGCCCTCGACCAGAAGGATTTTTTTATCAGCCATTTCAGCGAACCTCAATGTGGTCGAGGGTGACCACGGCCATTTCGTCTTTGCTGAACAGGGTCGGGATGATGTCCTGGCCGCGGCGAGATAAGCGGATCAGCACCCCTTCCTCCGGGACCTCACTCGCCGCCTGCTGGAACGCCTCTATGGCATCCCAACTGTGCGAAGTGGCCACCACTTGGATATCCAGGTCGACGGCCAGTTTGAAGATGATCCGCCAGGCATCCGCTTGAACCGTGTGGTGCAAGCCGTTCTCAAACTCGTCGATCAGGAGCAATCCACCTTTAGCGTTGACCAGAGACAGGATGATGCCGAAAAGACGGTTCACCCCGTCACCAAATGAACGCAGGGGAACCGGCCGGGAAATGCCCGCGGCGCGGACTATGGCGGTCCGGGTCGGCCGTGAACCTGCGCCTCCGACCATAGAAACGCCTGATATCTCGGGATCGATAATTCGCAGAGCCGCAACCACGTCCTTTTCGTTATCCGAAAGGGCAATCTTGTCCCACAGCGGCCCGAGAGCGGTCGTTCGTTCCCCTCCGTAGGGACTGACAAACAAACATGGGATAGGCTGTTCATCGATCTCCGACCGCAGTGTGCGGCGCGAGTACGCATAACGCTGCATTAATTCCAGCAGGACAATTTGGCCTTTGTTGCTCGTTGCAATGATCAACGCAGGTACTATCTCCTGGACCAACGCAGGTACTATCTTCTGCTCATCCGAAGGATGCAATGGCTGGGGAATGAGTTTCCTGGACCCGTCCGGTTGTCGTTCCTCGGTGACCCAATCCGGTTGCAGAGATAGGTTCATGGGATGTGACCCGCCGGTGGCCGCGATGACTATGGGCGCAAGCTTGGCGGAGAACCGGGGGAAGCCGGGGAACAGGCTGGATAACTGAAATAAACCATCTGCGTCCAACGGCGGGGTCGACTCTCCCGTCTCTCCCATGTCTTCCTCTCGAGACCGGAGGATGTCGTAGATGACGGACGGTGAACCCTCGGAGGCCAGAAGGCGAATGGCTTCCAGGACCGAGGATTTCCCGGTGTTGTTTCGCCCCGTCAGCAGGTTGACCCGGCCCAGACCGTCAATCTTGAGTTGTCGAATCGCCCTGAATTGCTTGATTTCCAGGACGTTGAATTTAAGAGCCATGTGGTGTTCCTTCCATGGTGTCGGATGCCATGACCACGGCGCGCTTGCGCTACAACCGGTACGGCATATGACTATAAGAAAAAACGTCTTAATCGTCAACCCGTAAATCGCCGGGATGGTCGGAAGAAAAATCCCGCAGGATGAGGAGGTGGTCGGTCAGTCGGATGCCCAGGTGATCGGTCGGATGAATGGGGTCATGTGGATGGACTGGTGGTGGTTCAACAGGTGGCTCGTGTGAATGGACAGCAGGATCATCAGCCGGCCTGCCAGTACGTTGTCCATGTGGTTGGACAGCCGGATGGACAGGTAGTTGGCGCCCCCCATTTTTTGAACTGTGATTACCCTGATTGGCTTTGATTACACTGATTAAATGAAAAACTGTGATTAAAGCAGATTACCTACATATTGAACTGCCGGGTAGGCCGCGGGAAAATCTACCTGTAAGGGTGAGGCATGCCTTGCCCCTACCTCGTGATAACTCCTACAAACATCATCGCACAATCAGTCAATCAACGTAATCATAGCCAATCAGGGTAATCACCGTTCAAACAGTCAGGCAGGTTTCAGCCGCACCTGCTCAACCCGGCAACACGAGCAGGGCCAGGCAGGCGGCCGCGGAAAATCCGGTGACCCGCAGCAGCCCCGCTCAATCCTATTGTCAGATTTATCTTGGACCGACGCCATAACGGGACTTTTCCCGGTCATCGCGGTGGTTACTCCAGTTCCTGCACCATATCCAGAATATCCTCAGCCGGTAATGGTCCGGGGTAGGTACAGTAAGGCGCCAGTTCCAGGAAGAAGGCATCGGCGTCTAAGGCCAGTTCCGGTGTGGTCACCCCTTTGACCTTGACCCGGCCCTGGGCGAACTGATGGAGTCCGATGGCCAGTGGGATGCCGGTCGCCCGGGCCATTCCAGGCGGAAAAGCCTTGATGGAGGCGGCTATGGTGGCCTTTCGGCCATCAATATCTCCTTTTCCGATGACAAAAAACAACGGCAGCCGGGGACGGTCGAAAATATGAAAAACACTCTCCAGGATCTTATCAAACCAGGAAACATTCTTGGAACTATCCACCAACTGATGACCAGCCTCCTCGATGGATAACTTTCCGTCATCGATCTTCCTGGATAATTTCTTAAAATAATCCGCGGCTAAAGCCGGCATGACCATATAGCAGGCGGACTGTTTGATCTCCGGATAGGACCACGAAAAGGACACCGGCTCCGGATGGCCCACCGTCCAAACCGGCCGGGAACCCCGCCCGGGATAATTCAGAATCACCTCCTGCAGCGGCTTAACGCTGGTCAACCGGCCGTCCCGATGCTCCAGAATAGTGCCGGAACATTGCTGCATCCAGTGAATAATGGCCGCGGAATATTCCAAACTCTCATCTTCGGCCGAAGCCTTTTCTTCGATATTCCAGGCGGCGTGCAATTCCGTTGTCCGGGTCAGCATCCGGTGGACCTTAGCCGCCAACATGTTGGTGATCCCCGGTGTTGCGCCGATTCCGACAATGGCCGTGATCCCGGCGGCTTCAGCTTCGGCTGACAGTTTCAGCAG
>JADFYC010000173.1:7355-7837 GCA_015233295.1 Deltaproteobacteria bacterium
GCCGCGATGGCGCAGGTCAGAATCGGCATGGCAAACCTGAAAAAGGGACCGACACAGTTCAGCATCGCATCATGCCCGGTCATCAACCCGACCAGGCTGTCTCTGTCCATGACGTTGATGGAACAGGCCCCGGCCTTGGTCCCGCACCGATCAGCCACCGCCTGAGCCGCATCCTGATTCAGATCCGCAATGGTCATGCGCTCAATTTCGCTAAACAGAGCGATGGTCTCCGCGGCCAATGCGCCCATACCCCCGGCGCCGAGACATAATACCTTCATAAATCCTCCTCACGATGCGGAAAAAGTTCAGTACCCGAGCTTTCGATGGTTAGCCTGGTCCATATTTTCGCGATGCTTCCAGTCGGCCCCTCCAGGCGGCGATGGAACGGACGTCGGCCCAGGCTAACCCGGTTGGCCAGTTCAGCGATTTGAAGCGGGCGGGGAAGGGGACGATATTTGACGGATTTTCAGAAAATCATGGGA
>JADFYC010000174.1 GCA_015233295.1 Deltaproteobacteria bacterium
CATGAGCAGAATCATCACCGGCTCCAGGATGGAGGTCAGACTGGTCACGGTGGTTTCCACGTCGTCTTCGTAAGCATCGGCGATTTTGTTCAACATTTCTTCCAACTGGCCGCTTTTTTCGCCGGCTGCCACCAGGTGGATGACCATTGGCGGAAAGACACCGCTTTTCCTTAACGGACCGGCCAGGTCACTCCCTTCTCCAATGTCTTGGATGGTCTTGTCCAGTGCTCCGGCGACCTCTCGGTTGGTCACGATGGCTTTGACGATGGCCAGGGCCGAGAGCAACGGGATGCCGCTGGCCAGGAGCGTAGCCAGGGTTCGAGTAATCCTGGTCACGACCAATTTCCTGACCAATCCGCCGAAAACCGGCGCCCGCAGCATAAACCGGTCAAAGACCAGGCCCCACTTGGGCGTCTGGGCCATTCTCCGGACCCAGAAAAAGGCGCCGACCAGACCGGCGGCCAGCAACCACCAGAAGGCGCGAAAAAATCCAGCCACCTGCAATAGAATCAAAGTCGGGAGGGGCAAGGCCCTCTTCATCTCGGTGAACATGCCGGTGACGGTGGGGATAACAAAAGTAAACAGGAAGAATAGCACGGCCAGACCGACGAACAGCATAAAAAAAGGATAGGCCATCGTCGCCCGGATCTTGTTCCGCAGCCGAAGGTGACTCTCGGAAAAGTCGGCCAGGCGATTCAGGACTACTTCTAAGGCCCCGCTGGCTTCTCCGGCCCTGACCATGTTGATAAACAACGGCGAAAACATCTTCGGATGACTGGACATGGCGTCGGCTAACGTCCCTCCTTCCACCACCCGATCTTTGATTTGGGTGCATGACCGCTTCATCTCAGGAGAATCTGATTGTTCAATCAGGGCATTGAGAGATTCCACCAGGGGAAGTCCGGAGCCGACGAGCGTGGCCAGTTGACGGATTGCCGCGGAGATGTCCTTGGGACTGAGACGATGCCAGGTCAGGTGCCGCCATCCGGATGAAGCGGCCTTTTCAACGCTGGTCCAGGTGACCTCAATGGGAAATAATCCCTGGGACCGCAACCTTTGCCGGGCTGCCCGGGGGGTGTCGGCGTCGATGATTCCCTTTTTTGATTTTCCGGCGGCATCCAAGGCCCGGTATTCATAAACTGGCATGATTTAATCCTGCGTTACCCGGAGCACTTCAGCCACCGTCGTTACGCCGGCCAGCAGTTTCTCCGTTCCGTCTTGTTTTAGGGTGGCCATGCCCTCGGCTATGGCGGCATGCCGGATCTGGTTGGCATCCGCTCCCTTGAGGACCAGGTTGCGGATACTATCGGTCATGGCCATAATCTCATAGATACTGGTCCGGCCCCGGTAGCCCGTGTCGAAGCATTCTCCGCAGCCGCGACCCCGAAAAAGTGTCCGCTGGCCCAAGAGGCGCGGGGACAAATTCATCTCCGCCAGCTCCTCAGCCGAAGGATGGTATGGCTCCCGGCATTTGGGACAGACTACCCGGACCAACCGCTGGGCGACCACGCCGACCACTGCCGACGAGATCAAAAACGGCTCCACCCCCATATCCACCAGCCGAGTTACCGCCCCGGCCGAATCGTTGGTATGCAGAGTGCTGAACACCAGGTGTCCGGTTAAAGATGCCTGAATGGCTATTTCCACCGTTTCAAGGTCGCGTATTTCGCCGACCATAATGACGTCGGGATCATGCCGCAGGATAGCCCTCAGTCCCTTGGCAAAGGTCAAATTAATTTTTGGGTTGACCTGGATCTGGCCGACCCCGTAAAGCTGATACTCGATGGGATCTTCCACCGTGATGATGTTCCGTTCCACCGAGTTTAATTCATTCAGGGCCGCATAGAGGGTGGTGGACTTGCCGGAACCGGTGGGGCCGGTGACCAGGATAATCCCATTGACCCGACTGATCAGCGACCGGAACACGGTCAACTTCTTCGGTCCAAAGCCAAGTTCCTCCAGGCCCAGTAAGGCGGCCGTCTTGTCCAGCAACCGGAGCACGATCCGTTCCCCAAAGGCCGTGGGGATAATAGATACCCGGATATCAATATCTTTATTAGCCACCCGGATTTGAATCCGGCCGTCTTGGGGCAACCGCTTTTCGGCGATATTGAGATTGGCCATGATCTTAATCAGGGAGGTGATGGCCGACTGGAATCTCTTGGGTGGAGACAGAATCTCATACAAGATGCCGTCGATCCGATACCTGACCTTAAGGTCTTTTTGGTATGGCTCGATATGGATATCACTGGCCTGGCGCTTGGCCGCCTGGGTAAGAACATGGTTGACCAGGCGAATAATGGGCGCTTCCGAGGTGGCGTCGAGCAGGTCTTCGGTCTCGCCGAAGGCATCCCCCGCACCCGCGGTTTCATCTCCGGCGTCCAGGTCTTGAATGACCTCTTCGGAGGTATCGCCAGCCTGATCATAGAACCGATGGATACAGGCCAGAATCTCCCGGCGGGTGGCCAGCACCCGATTGACCTTGAGACAATTAAAAAACAACCGCATCTCATCCACCGGGTTGATCATATAAGGATCATTAACCGCCACGGTCAGCACGCCGTCTTCTAAGTTTAGCGGCGCGATGGTGTATTTCTTGAAATAGTTGATGGGGACGCGGCCGGTCAGCTCCACTGATAACCGAGGCTTCAGATTCTTGAACAGGGGCAGGTTAAAACGTTGGGCCAGGACCTCTAATAACTCCTCTTCTGATACCGCCCCAGTCTTGAGCAGGAGATCAATAAAAGGCTGGCTGGTGCGGCGATGGGATTCCAGGGCCTCCTGGATTAATTCCATCTCCAGGCCAAGTGATTCGTGGATAAATCGGGCTAGAGTTTTTTCATTCATGGTCATAATGGCGCGATAACGGGTGACTGATGACAATCGTTCTAGACTCGTCTGAAAATAGCACTATCCTAACCGGATAGCAACCACTATCAAGTGCGATCAAGAAGAGCAAGCCGCAGCGGGCGCAGGGGAAAGGAAACACATGGGTTGATTTGGTCATAGGCCGGCCCTGAAAGTTAGGACCAACTCGAGATTGAAGGAAGGGTTTTCGGAACGGTATGTTTCCCCAGAAAAACAGCGCAGAATATTTCTTAGCTTATTGAATCATCTTAAGTAAAATGGTCACTGCCGCCGTGAACATGCCGGCGATGAGGACCGTTTGGGTGGCGATCAGGCCAACAGCCCATTTAATAACCTCACTTTTGGCGGTGGCGATATCTTTTTTGGTTTCAGCACGTAGCACTTCAATGTCTTTTCTGACACCTTCAATGTCTTTTTTGGTTTCAGCTCGTAGCACTTCAATGTCTTTTCTGACATCGTCAATGTCTCTCTTGGTTTCTGCCCGTAGGATTTCTATGTCCTTTTTGGTTTCTGCCCGTAGGATTTCTATGTCTTTTCTAACATCTTCAACGTACCTTTTGGTTTCAGCCCGTATAGTTTCTATATCTTTTTTTGTCGCCAAGAGTTCCAACTGCTGTATCTGGCTATCTCTGAGTATTTCAGATATCCTCAAGCAGGTTTCGTCGTCCAGGCTGGTGTGCTTTAGCTGCTCATAAACTGATAGGCTATCGAATAGTTGCATGAAATCTCTCCCCATAAAGTTTACAATCTAAGTATATCATAGTCAAGACTGGGGAGCAAGTTTTTTGCTTAATCCAAGCTAAGTGCAGGCACCTCGGACGTTGAAGAAAAGACTGCAAGAGAGATGATGGGAAGAGAGAGCGCAGAAGAAAAGGAGATCGACGGTACCGTTAGAAAAAATCTTTAAAATACACCATCATACGTATCGCTCATCGTACACGTGGCCACATCCGGGTCAAAATTGGAATTGCCTGCCCTGACTTATTTTCGTTTGACATCAACTTTGAACTACCCTATACTAGAAGCTTTGACGCCAGGCAGGGACACTAACAATAATTGATTGGGGAGGTTACAGCTTGTCATCACCATCTTTCACCCTGAAACGTACCCAGTGGTGCGGTCTATTACGATCCGAGCATATCGGGCAAACCGTGACTCTGGCCGGCTGGGTCCAGCGGCGCCGGGATCACGGCGGCTTAATCTTTGTCGACTTACGAGACCGGGAAGGTCTGGCCCAGGTGGTGTTTAATCCTGAACTCGATTCCCTGGTCCATAGTTCTGCCCATTCTATCCGTAGTGAGTACGTTTTGGCCGTGAGGGGCCTGGTTCGGGAACGGCCGGAAGGAATGGTCAACCCCAAACTAACTACCGGATCCATTGAAATTTTGGCCGAACAATTGGAGATATTGAACCCATCCAAAACACCTCCGTTCATGATCGAGGACCGGGTCGACGTTTCGGAGAACATTCGCCTTAAATACCGATACCTGGACTTGAGACGCCCCGCCATATGTAACAACATGTTGGTCCGGCACAAAACGGCCCAGTGCGTCCGGTCGTTCTTAAACGACCACGGCTTTCTGGAAGTTGAAACTCCGGTCTTGACCAGGAGCACCCCGGAAGGCGCCAGGGACTATCTGGTGCCCAGCCGAGTCAATCAGGGTTATTTTTATGCCTTGCCCCAATCGCCCCAGTTATTCAAACAATTGCTGATGGTGGCCGGGTTTGAACGTTATTATCAGATCGTGAAGTGCTTCCGGGACGAGGATTTGCGGGCTGATCGGCAGCCGGAATTCACCCAGATAGATCTGGAAATGTCTTTTATTACCGAGGAGGATATCATTTCGGTGATGGAGGACATGGTCAAAACTATCTTTAAAGAGATCATCGGCCTGGATCTGGTCACGCCTTTTCCCCGCATCACTTATGCCGAGGCCATGGCCAGGTTCGGGCTGGATCGGCCGGATACCCGGTTTGGACTTGAACTGGTCGATGTTACCGATGTGGTCAAGAACTCCGGGTTCAAAGTTTTCGCCGATGCGGCCAAAAAAGGCGGTATCATCAAGGCCGTCAACGCCAAAGGGGCAGCCTCCTTATCCCGCAAGGAACTAGATGATCTTACCGGATTTGTGGCCATTTATGGCGCCAAAGGACTGGCCTGGATCAAAGTCAACCCCACCGGCTGGCAATCACCCTTTGCCAAGTTCCTGTCCGAAGAAGAAAAGCAGGGCCTAACCGCCAGGCTGGGCATGGAAGAGGGCGACCTGATCTTTTTCGGCGCTGATTCCCGGCCGGTGGTGAACACGGCCTTAGGCCAATTGAGGTTGGAATTAGGCCGGAAACTCAAACTGATTCCAGAAAATCAATTCGCCTTCACCTGGGTAATTCAATTCCCCTTACTGGAATATGACGATGCGGAAAATCGCTACGTGGCTATGCACCATCCCTTTACCTCGCCCATGGATGAAGACGTGGACAAGCTGACCGCTGAGCCGCTGGCCGTCCGGGCCAGATCATACGACCTGGTCCTGAATGGGAACGAGATCGGAGGGGGAAGTATCCGGATCCATCGCAGCGAAATGCAATCCCAAGTTTTTTCGGCCTTGAACATAGGTCCGGAAGAGGCTGAAGAAAAATTCGGCTTTCTCCTTGAGGCCCTGCAGTATGGCGCCCCACCGCATGGTGGTTTGGCCTTCGGCTTCGACCGGCTGATCATGCTCCTCACCGGACGGGATTCCATCCGGGATGTGATCGCCTTCCCCAAAACCCAGAAGGCGGCCTGCCTGACCACCCAGGCACCATCTTCGGTAACTGCCACCCAGCTCTTAGAACTGGGCCTCAAGCTGGATGTATCCTCCAAGAAGCCGTAATCGGCGGGGCGATAGAATTTGCGCCCTGGTTACGGGCTACGGGTTAATGCCTTGAACAATGAGGAACGAAGACATGGCCAAGTGGGATAATCGAAGACGGGTCCTGGCTCGCCGCCATTCTGATTTCTGGAAACACCAGCTTCAGAACGTGGCCGAACCTAATTTGATGCGCGAGGTTTTCCCCTATGATGAAGTGCCCAAGATAGATTTTGACTTTACGCTGATGGATATCGATCCAGCGGATACTTTGATGATCACCGACACCACCTTTCGGGATGGTCAGCAAGCCCGGGCGCCTTATACCGTCAAACAGATTGAGGATATTTTCGGGATGCTCCACCGGCTTGGGGGGCAGCGGGGACTAATCCGCCAGTCCGAGTTCTTTCTTTATAGCCGGAAAGACCGGGAGGCGGTGGGGGCCTGCCTGGCCAAGGGGTACCGCTACCCGCGCGTGACGGCCTGGATCCGGGCCAATGTGGAAGACCTGGAGTTGGTCAGGCAGATGGGGCTGAAGGAGACCGGGATTTTGACCTCCGTATCGGATTATCATATATTTCTCAAGCTCGGCTCCGACCGAAAAAAGATCATGGACCAGTACCTGACCATAGTCAAGGCGGCGCTTAATAAAGGGATTGCCCCGCGCTGCCATTTTGAAGACGTGACCCGGGCCAGCATCTTTGGATTTTGTGTCCCCTTTGCCTTGGAACTGATGAAACTTCGTGAAGAATCCGGGATCGACATTAAGATCAGGCTGTGTGACACGTTGGGTTTGGGCGTGACTTATCCCGGCGCGGCCATGCCTCGGAGCGTCTGTAAGGTGGTTCGTGCCATGATTGACGACGCCGGGGTTCCCGGTCGGCTCCTGGAGTGGCATGGGCACAACGACTTTCACAAGGCCTTGATAAACGCGTCCACGGCCTGGCTCTATGGTTGTTCCGGGGTTAACGGCACCTTGCTGGGATTTGGCGAACGAACGGGTAACACGCCGATTGAGGCCCTGGTGATCGAATACCTCGGCCTGACTGGGCGGACGGAAGACGTCGACCTTTCGGTGATTACGGAAATAGGGGAATATTTCAGCAAGGTGCTGGGGTACCATATCCCGCCCAACTATCCCTTTGTGGGGAATGATTTCAACGCCACCAGCGCCGGGATCCATGCCGACGGATTGGTCAAGAACGAGGAAATCTATAATATTTTCAATACGGAAAAGCTCCTCAACAAACCGGTCACCATTATTCTCACTAATAGTTCGGGCAAGGCCGGGGTAGCCCATTGGGTCAATTCCCGATTAAAGCTGACGGGCGACCAAAAGCTCGATAAGCGGCATCCCGGCGTCGATAAAATTTACAAATGGATCATGCAGCAATACGAAGACGGGCGGAATACCTCCATCAGCAACGAAGAAATGGAACATATATCCCGCAGATACTTGCCGGAACATTTTGTCTCCGAGTTCGATCTATTAAAGCAAAAGGTCCGCGACCAGTCTGCCCACTTGGTGGAACAACTTTTGGAAATACCGGAGATCAGGTCCATGGATCCGAATCACCAGGAGCCGATGCTGCAGAAATTTTTGGAACAGAATCCGTTTATCCAGTTCATCTATATGACCGACCGCAATGGGATAAAGATCACCAAGAACATAACCCAAATATACGACCGGGCTAAGTATGAGACGTTCCAGTTGGGCGAGGATTTATCAAATCGGTCCTGGTTCATTGAACCGATGCATGATGGCCGGATTCATGTCTCAGACTTCTATACCTCTCGATTCACCAAAGCCCTGTGTATCACGGTTTCAGGTCCGGTCCGGAATACTGAAGACGAAATCGTCGGCATTCTGGGCGCGGATATCAGATTTGAAGACATTGCCAAAATGGATAATAGCCCTGATATTTAGGTTAGTTGGAAACTTGTCGAAAAATTGTGTTTTCCGCTTGACAAATCCGTGAAACCTATATATGTTTTTAAGCTTGTAAGGTAATCGGCATCCTGTCGTAATAAATTAGATTTAACTTTTAAGATGCTTACGCAGCTTAAAACTTGGAAAAGGAGGTTCTTACCGTGAGTGAAGTCCTGGCCCCTATGAGTG
>JADFYC010000175.1:0-7080 GCA_015233295.1 Deltaproteobacteria bacterium
ACTTGGCGTAGCAGTGAACACAAGCCAGATTGCAGCGCTGGGTCACATTCCAGACCACAACCGGCTTTTTGTCTTCGGAAAACTGCAGCAAATGGGAAGGGAGACTGGAGGAGCGGCGGCCGTAGCGCAAAGTGTCCGATGGCTCTACGGTTCCGCAATAGAGTTTAGATATGCCGATCATAGTTATCGAGATAAGTAATAGTTGTTATAGGTTTCTTCCAGAAAATTCTCTGGATCGGTGAGGGCCATTTTGCTAATGCCGAAGGACTTGATTCCGGTCTTATCACTCAGCATCTTGAGAGCATATTCCAGGTCAATGGGCATATCGGCAATAATATCGATAGGTTCAGCTAATTTCTCCATAGCCATCCGGACCAATTCGTCTTGGGCTTCCAAACTGAAAGTAATCCGAAGGCTGGTGCGTTCCAGAAAATGCAGTTCGTAATCTTTAATTTGGTTATAATAATTAAACAACCGTTCAAAGGCCTGGGACATATCGATCCCAATACCGACAAAGTGGTCGATGATCATCCCGGCCCGGGCCGGATTGAGATGGAGGCCGTAATTCTCCAAAAACTCTTCCTCTTTATTCATCAGGCAAGCCAACAAATCAACCCGTTCCAGCTCGGACTGGCATTCGTACCTGGCACTCAGGTCCTGTTCCCGAGTCAGCAGCCGCTCCAGCTCTCTATCCGGGTGTGCGACCAGTTCGGGCGTAACTACAAAGGCCTTGATGTCCGTGGAAGGAAGGGTTTTCTCGAACTTAATCAGTATCCGCTCCAGGGCGCTGACTAGGGCCCGGGCTCCGGTTTTCTCCAGGGCCGCGATTTCCGCCACCTTACGCAGGGCTTCATCTTCAAACTTGATGTCGATGCCGTATGACTTGAAATCACGTTTCTTGCCCATCATGATGGGGCTGTTGGAATTCTTTAAAATATCATAAAGATCATTGACACCCAGGAGTTGAAAAACAGCCGTTACCGGCAACCGGCCGATAAACTCCGACTCAAATCCAAATTCAATCAGGTCCTCAGCCCGGACATGGGTCAGAAAACGGTAGGCCCCGTCTTTGGAACTGATTTCCGCGCCGAAACCGATGTGCTGTTGATTAATTCGTTTCTGGACAATCTGTTCCAGGCCGTTGAAGGCACCACTGACAATAAACAGGATATTCTTGGTGTTTAGCACCCGTTTCTCCCGTTTACCGGTTTTGCGGTATTGCTCGATGGCCTGTAATTGAGAAATGGGGTCATGGGCCACCCGGAGATTGATGTCGGTCTCTTCCATCGGCTTGAGCAAGGCCCGCTGGACCCCCAACCTGGAGACATCATGCCCGATCAGATTACGAGAAGAGGCGATCTTATCGATTTCATCTAAGTAGACGATGCCATACTGAGCCAGATCCAGGTCGTCATTGGCCTCCGTCACCAGGTCCCGGATCAAATCTTCCACGTCTCCGCCGACGTAACCGGTTTCACTGTATTTCGTGGCGTCACCCTTGACAAAGGGCACCCCGATTTTGTTGGCGATCAGCTTGATGGCATAGGTTTTGCCAACTCCGGTCGGTCCCACCAGGATGATGTTATTCTTGATCGCCCCAACACCGCCGGGACCATCATCGGCCTTCAGTTTTTTCAGGAATCTGATTTTGTTGAAGTGGGTGCATATCTTCGTGGCCAAAACATCTAAGGCATCATCTTGCTTAATGATATATTTTTTCAAATAAGCCTTAAGTTCTTCCGGCTTCATCTTGAAATTGATTTTGTCAAAGGCGCTGGTCTTTTTTTCTTGCCCCTGGCCCATATTGCTCATGGCGACACGTGGGACTATCTTGGGGGAGATCACCTTAACCTGGTTCCCATATTTTTTAGACAAATATTCGGAAAGTTCTTTTTCTAAATCTTTGGGATTCGGCATATTGGTTGGTCTCAGTTCATCGTCTTCGTCAAAAATATCCATTGTCTCTCACAAAAATTATGTCGTTAATCCATCATCACTCGGCAGATTAGCCTGGCCGGAGTTACAGCAAACCGCCGCGGTCACAGAGGATATGAGGGCCGGAACGGGACCACGGCTAAGTTTCCTCTTCAAAAGCCCTGACCAGTCCAAAAATGATTTCTCGGGCCTTAAGCAAATTGATTTCGTCCACCCAGATGGCACCCCAGCCTTTTTGGGTGACAAAGATCCCGTCATAGGCGGTATCTCTGTACTCTTGCAAATAGTAGGGCAGGTCCTCCTGATCCAAGGCATCGGTGATCAGGTCGGCCTGGAACCGGTCGTTCAAGACATAGGCCTTGACCAGCTCCCCATCAGCAGTGGTGGTCTCAGAATTCGTCGTCATCTTTCCTCGGCCGGATGTAGATTACCTTAAATTCCTCCGGGGCCCATTTGAGGCAGGATTTGCACACCCCGTCCTCTTCCGTCAGGTCAACGGGTTCAAGTCGAACCTCGAAACCTATGTCTTCATACTCGGCTACGGCTTCACTCAATCGCGGTTCACAGGTCATGAATTGCCGGGCCCATCCTTGTTTGGTCAGATATTCTTGGTTCATTGTGGCGAGTATACTGCACCCTCGACAAATTTGTAATAAAAAAATGGCGGGGCGGTTTCATAAGATGCAATAATACACTTAACCGACGTACTTTTTTGGTGTTTGCCGGTAATGATTTTTCCTTGGCCTTAGAAGGTATCAAAATACCGTTTAGCGGAGAGCATACAGGGCAAAAATGACGACACATGCGACCACTGAGGGCCGACTATAACGACCTCGACATTTTTTGCGCCAAGGGATATCATATGATCGCGGGTAAATATTGACATGGAGTAAGGAAGTAATTCGTCATTTATGGCATGGTGTAACCGGGTAGGTGTTTTAGGAGCAAAATCATAAACACTGTTCTCCTCCATTTCATCGTAGAAGGGGTGCGTTTTGGCGTTCACCCGGCCGAGGAAAGCCTCCTGTAATAACTCTTGAAGTTTCTTGGGAAGCATATCATACATTTCCTCCCCATCATGAGTCCCATCATCGATCTTTTCATTAGTCGTATCATAGGGCGGTTTGAAAATTTCGCTCAAGCTATCCTTAAATCCATATATGGCCTTGTAGGACAGAATGAGATGGACGGCCAGCGGCGAGACTCCCGGAGGATTAGTCTGCCAAAATTCCCACGCTTTGGGGAGAGAATAGGGCCCGGCAAAGGGCGCAGAGGCGGTAAGATGGAACGGCTGTGGGGCGGTTGATGTCTCCAGGTATCTCTGGAGGGCCAGGGTGGCGTGCCCGCCCTCGGACAGACCGCAGATAAATAATCGGGAGTTCATCTTTATACTAAGCTGAGTGCACAGCTCTCGGGCGGCGGTAAGCATATCTGCGGTTGAAGTCGCCATAGAATCGGCATGAAGATAAGGATGGGGCACCTTTGTTCCTCTTCCCTGCCCGATATAGTCCGGCAAAACTGCCACATATCCATGACCGGCAAATAGTGCGACAGTGGGAAGAGCCTCCTGGCTATGGGGTCTATCAGGGTTCGACGGGACATCCTGATTATTAAACATCGTGCCGTGCAAATAGGAAACAGCCGGATACTCTGCGGTGGCGGGGTTTGGCACCGCGACCAGGCCTGAAGCCACAATCATCCCCCCATCAATATTTATGATATAATATTCAATAATATATGCTTTGACAGCGGTTGATGTATTTATCAGGTCACTAAGATCTTCACCTGTCTCCGAAAAACCTACCTTAATAACCTCTGCCACCTGCTGAGCTGAATATTCTTTAAGCAACTCAAATCGAGCAAGTTTTCCAGGGTAAGCTGAAGGATCACCGTCGCTCGATGAGCAGCCCGAAATGAGGATGATGAGAAGAAAGCACAGGCCTATTATGGCTCTGATACCCGCTTTAATTGTGTTTTCCGACATGTTAGTCCTTATAAGTGGGTGGGAGTTGGAGTGTCCTGAGCTATCTATAGATCCTTGAGCCATCGCTCGGCTTCCTCAGTCCGGATTATCGTTGCCATGCCCGAATCATACGCCGCATGTCATCGTTCGTAATAATCCGGTCGGCTCTGGAGTCTTGAAGACCCTTGTCAACCATTCGCTCGAAAGCAAGCTCAGCCATGATCTCCTCATAGGTTGCGTCTTAGGGCTGCTCCTGAATCACTTCAACCATCCGCACTTTTACTGTTGACATATTTCTTTTCCTTCCTTTCGGCGTGCCAGCAGTTATCCCGGCATTTCATCAAAGGTCCTGCCGTCGAGGAGGCGTCCAGTTCTCTTCTTTGATGTTCCTCCCCACTGTTTGAAGAAGAACGGCACGTTGGCCCAGCGGCACTGTTCCTGAATATCAATCACCCAAGATTTTTCCATAGGCCTGGCGCCATCTCACCATTGTTACAGCAACTCAGTAAAATCTTCAACCGGCAAGCTGACTTCGTATTTGGATTTCTTGCTATAATAGTATACTTCACAAAAATCTTTTTCAATCTTCCGAAGAACCTCAGCCATGAAATACTGCTCGCCGCAGTACTCGCACTCCTCGCAGGGGACATTATTAACCACCAGGAATCGACCCTCGCACCGGTAGATATATTGAACCAGTTTATCCCTGAAATTCTTATTTCCACAGAAGCTGCATATCTTATCCATCAGTTCGGCCTCTTTCATAGAGAGACTTAAATTTCGGAGGTTGCGGGACGATTATAGAGGAGGAATCATCAATCACTCATCAAAATTAACCGGCGACATCGGTAATGAGCAAAATGTCGTTATTGACCACCAGCCCGGCCATCATAATGCCGTCCAGATATAATATAGCCCAAAACAGCAGAGGAGTCAAATGGAACCATGGCCAAATAGACCAGCATGATTACCCCTCTGGCGAAGCCGGTATCCGGCCGGACTAAACTTCGGCTAATCCCGCTCAAGGACAAAAATCGATGTACATTATTCAAGAATCATGGTAAGGAGTCTTGATGCTTATGGTAGTCCGGCGCCGAATCCCGGCCTTCCGGAATGAAATCTTCCCTGAATTGACCTCAAGAAAACCGCAAATGACTGAACCCCCTGACATAAACCCGGCCTCCGAGCCGGAACCCGATCTCCAGGCGCTGCAGCAGAAAATAGCCCTGCTCCAAAAGGAACTGACCGACCTTAGAGAGCAATACAGGCTCCTAGCTGACAGCCTCCTGGATGGCGTGTTCATTATTACTGACAGCCGGTTCGACTACCTCAATCAAGAGGCCGAAAGAATCTTCGCGTATCCCCGCGGCGCCCTCCTGGGTAAAAAATATAGCCGAATAATCCACCTCGACGATCTGGACCGGGTGACCCACCTTATCTCGGACCTGCTCCATGGCCGGATAAACCATACCCACTTCGAGGCCAGAATAGTCACCAGCAAGGGTCTGGTTGTTTTTGTGGAAGTGGACGCCGTAGCCGTGGATTATTTAGACCAGCCCGCGGTCCAAGGATTAGTTCGGGACGTCACGGAACGAAAAAAACTGGAAGAGGAAAAAATCAGCAAGGAGAAACTGGCTGGAGTATTGGAAATGGCCGGGGCCACCTGTCACGAAGTTAACCAGCCACTCACGGCCATCCTGGGGCACGCCCAATTGGCCTTGGAATCCTTGAGCCCGGACGATCCGGTCTACATCACCTTAAAAATAATTGAAGAACAAGCCCACCGCCTGGGAGAGATAACCAAAAAGATAAGCAGAATCACGTCCTATAAGACCAAACCTTACATCCCAGGCCATTCAAATATTATTGATATCGACCAGGCATCAAAGGGGTAGAAGTTCCTCCGGCCCACCTACATGTCCAGGCTTACCCCCCGTCACAGCATACCTCCCGGGAGACCAGAGCATGAAGACAATCATTACCATCATTGCGGAAAACAGCATCTCCAGACCGGGATTGCTGGGGGAACATGGATTCGGCGCCATGATCGAACGCGGTGACGAAAAATATCTCTTTGATACCGGGCCTCAAATGTCCTGGCCGCTTAATCTGAAGGCATTGAACAAGGACTTGACCGGACTATCCCAAATCATCCTCAGTCATGGTCACTACGATCATACCGGAGGGCTACCCCAAGCTGTCCGGCTGGCCGGTCCGGTGGAAATTGTGGCCCATCCGGAAATTTTTGGTCCCCATCATGTCATTGATGCGGCCAATCCGGACAACCCGCCCCGCTACGCCGGCATCCCGGCCACCCGACCGGAACTGGAGAACCTGGGCGCCTATTTTCGCTTCATCGACCACACAGAGGAAATCTCCCCGGGAATTTTTTTTATTACCGGGATTAACCGGGCGCCGGATCAGTTGCCCAACGATCGACAACTGGTCATGCTCAAGGATGGCCGACTCACACCCGACCCGATTATTGACGATGCCAGCCTGCTCCTGCGATGTGACTGCGGCGACGTCTTGTTGCTGGGCTGCGCCCATTCCGGAGTATTGAATATCTTGGACCATCTCCGGAATAATCTGGGCATAACCCGACTGGCTGCCATCCTGGGCGGAACTCATCTAATGTTTTCCGACTCTGAATTCGTCCCTCGAGTGATTGCCAGGTTTGCCGAATTTTCCATTGAATTAATCGGCGTTTCTCATTGTACCGGCTGGCCGGCCGCCCTGGCCCTGGCCAAACATTTCGACTCCCGTTTCACCATGGCCGCGGCCGGCGCCGTATTCACTTTCTAATTTTTTTTCACCAATAACGGGCCGCCACAACTCGTCCCTTCACCTTTTCGTTGCTAATTGCTCGGTTTTCAATTATGAGAAAGCATCAAAAGTATCTCACGTCTATTGCCGAGCCTGGCCGCGTCACCGGCCAATGATGATCACAAAAGGCCGCGGCTGACAAAAATGAGGAGCGGGGCTCAACGCAAAGGGACTATGAAACTAAGGAATCTACTAACCACTTTTGGAACATGGCTTATCCTTGGATTAATGCTCTGGTATATCGTGGGCGATGTCCCAGGTGCTTCCCTGGTTGATAAGCTGCAGTTCTTAATCCGTGATTTAAGGTTTGATCTCTGGCGGATAATTCAAATCAGCTTTGTCTATGGCGTCGCCCT
>JADFYC010000175.1:7096-7764 GCA_015233295.1 Deltaproteobacteria bacterium
ACGGCCCTCATGTCTTTAACCGGGTTGGTCGGCATTGTGGCCATATATGTGTCCACTTGCCTGTTTCTCTCCCTCGACTATTTCCTGGGCCGATATTTTCCCATTCTGGTGGGACTATTCGAGCGCCGGGTGGGTAAAATTCTGAAGAAACGGCACCTGATTGAAGGCGAAGAGGTTCCGCCGCTTTTCCAATTGATGGAGATATATTTTCAACGAGATGAGACCGGACGGAAAATCCAAACCTTTCTCAACCGTTTGCCATTCAAATTCACGCTGAACGAACAAAATATCATTCTTTTGTTACTGGTCCTACCGGTTAACGTGCTTCTTGGCGCTGACGGCGGGATCGCCATTTTGTGCGGCGAACAGTCACGATTGTCTTATAGGACTTTTTTGAAGGTGGTTAGCTATCACCTGATCCCCTTTGCTTTATTCAGTTATACGATTCACTTGTACGTTTATTCCGGCGCCAAAATAGCCGCTGCCATCTTTGTCTTAGGCGGCCTGATCTTATTGATTCTGTATATGTATTTCCCGGATCAACTACGGTTAAGCAATTCCGGCCGGATGGTCGGGTTAAAGAGGGCCGCGGCTCTGTCCGGGGGGCTTGGCCTAGGCGTGACCAGTTTTGTCCTGGCCATTGATTCGGTGCAGACGTTACCGCCGAT
>JADFYC010000176.1 GCA_015233295.1 Deltaproteobacteria bacterium
CAGGGACAGGTTGTTTAGACTGACCCCCAGCAAATACATCACTCCGAAGGTCCCTATCAGAGACAAGGGAACGGCCACGCTGGGAATGATCGTGGCGGCCAGGTTGCGCAGAAAGAGAAAGATGACCAGCACCACCAGCACCACCGCCAAAATCAGCTCGATCTGCACATCAGTGACCGACCCGCGGATGGTCGTGGTCCGGTCGGTCAGTATGGAGACCTGCACGGACGCCGGTAGGGCGCTTTGCAATTGCGGCAGCAGCTTTTTGACGCGGTCTACGACTTCAATGACATTGGCCCCCGGCTGTCGCTGGATGTTGACGATAACAGCCGGGGATGTGTCCATCCAGGCTGCCTGTTTTACGTTTTCGGCGTCATCGACGACTTCGGCCAGGTCGGACAAAATTATCGGCGCTCCGGAGCGATAGGCGACAATCAGCGGCCGGTATTCGCGGCTGGAGAGGAGCTGGTCATTGGCTCCGATGATATAGGACTGGCGAGGGCCGTCGAATCCCCCTTTGGCCTGGTTGACATTGGCCGCCACGATAGCGGCTCGCAGGTCTTCGAGGGTTAGGCCGTAGGCAGCCAGGGCCGTTGGATTGGCCTGAATTCTCACAGCGGGCCTTTGCCCGCCACTGATACTAACCAGCCCGACGCCCGGCACTTGGGATATCTTCTGGGCCAGCCGGGTATCCGCCAGGTCCTCGACTTTGGGCAAGGGGAGCGCCTTTGAAGTCAGGGCCAGCGTCAGGATGGGCGCATCAGCCGGGTTAACCTTGCTGTATACCGGAGGGTTGGGCAGGTCCTTGGGCAAGTAAGTGGCTGCGGCATTAATGGCGGCCTGCACCTGTTGCTCGGCGACGTCCAGACTGAGGTCAAGAATGAATTGCAGCGTGATCACCGAGCTGCCGGCTGAACTGTTGGAGGTCATCTGCTTCAGGCCCGGCATTTGCCCGAACTGCCGCTCCAGGGGCGCCGTAATTGATGAGGCCACGACATCGGGGCTGGCCCCCGGAAAAAAGCTGAGTATCTGAATGGTCGGGTAATCCACCTGAGGCAGGGCGGAGACCGGCAACTGGCGATACGCCACGGCGCCGGCCAGGAGGATGGCCGCCATCAATAGGGCCGTCGCAACGGGACGGAGAATGAAGATACGCGAAGGATTCATTACTTGCCCTTATCGGAAGTTTTGGCGCCTTGAACCTTTACTTCGACTTGGCTGCCGGTTCGCAGCCTTTCCGCACCTTCGAGCACAACGAGTTCCCCAGGTGAGAGTCCCTTGTCAATGGATATCACATCTCCTTCACTGGGCCCGACAGTGACCGGTCGTGCCGCGACCGTCTGATCCTCCTTCACGATATAGACAAAAGCTCCCTGTGGGTTTCTTTGTAACGCGGCTGCCGGCACCACGGTCGTCCCGCGCTTAGCGTCTAACAGCAGGCGGGCATTGACGAATTGGTTGGGGAACAGTTCATTGTCTTTGTTGGGGAACTCAGCCTTGAGTCGAACCGTGCCGGTGGTCGAGTCGATCTGGTTGTCGATGGTCAGCAGGTATCCTGTAGCCAGTACTTTAGATTGCTCGCGATTAAGAGCTTCCACCGGCAACCGCACGCCCGCTTTGAGTTTTTCCTGCACAGGTGGAAGACTATCTTCCGGTATGGAAAAAATAACTGTGATGGGTTGTAGTTGCGTGATTACAGCCAACCCATTTGAATCATTGGCGTGAACTATGTTACCCTCATCCACGAGGCGCAACCCGATTCGTCCGCTGATCGGTGCCGTGATGCGGCAGTAGATCAACTGCAATTTGACGTTCTCGATCTGACCTTGATCGATCTTAACCGTCCCTTCGTACTGGCGCACCAGAGCTTTCTGAGTGTCCAGTTGCTGTTTGGCTATGGAATCCTGGGCGATCAACTCCTGGTACCGCCGGACATCCACTTGAGCGTTTTCCAGCAAAGCCCGGTCTCGGGCCATCTGTCCCTGAGCCTGGGTCAATTGTGCTTCAAATGGCCGCGGGTCGATTTCGGCCAGAAGATATCCCTTGCTGACGGTCTGTCCTTCCCGGAATAGGACTTTCATCAACTGCCCGTCAACACGACTCTTGATGGTGACGGTGTTGAGCGGAGTGACAGAGCCGAGTCCGGTAAGATAGATTTTGATATCCCCCTGTTTGGCCACTACTGCCACAACGGGTACGCTTTTGGGCGAAGTGGACGACTCTTTCTTGGTCTGGGGCGTCGCCTTGTTCTCCGCTCTAGTCAGGTGGGCATAGCCACCGATGATGGCCAGACTGCACGCCAGCAGCCAAATCCACCAGCGTCTGAGGGCACCACGGAACAGAGTTCGCCGCGGCTCGTCATTTTTGTTAACATCTTGAGTGAACACCATAAACATGACCTCATAATAAATCTTCATCGGGAAGAAATATATTATACTTTTGCACTCTTCGTGTCAAGAATCCCCAAATCCCTTATGGCGCCTATCGAAAATCGCATTATATGCGTGCTTAATCGCTCAATGACTTCCGGCCCAAATTTCTTATGGTATAGCTTTGAAATGACGTGGCGGGAATTGTGATAAAAAAGGCACTGCCCCATGATGCTAAAGATACAATTGTGGACAAGTTCATCATTTGCTTCATCGCTGATGAGTTGTTTTACGACCACGGTCAAATACCCGTATAGCGGACCGAGTATATTTTCGATCAATTGATCGAGGGCAGCCGTCGGCTCGGCAATTTCCCTGGCCATGAGCCTGGCATGCCAGGTGGGGCGACTTTCATCGAGTACGCGGAAAAGTAGCGACCGGATGAAGGCATGCAGCCGCTCTTCCGGGGTGGACTCGGGGGTGACGCCGAGATCCGGCGGGTACTTTTTCATTACGGAGCTGAGCGAGTTTTTTAACACCTCATAATACAGTTCTTCCTTATCTCCGAAGTGATAATTAACGGCGGCTATATTGGCGTTGGCACACCGCGATATTTCACGCACAGTGGCGCCCTTAAAGCCGCGTTGGGCAAAGACCTCCCCCGCGGCCTGGATCAAACGCTCTCGAGTATCGTTGCATTTTTTGTCAGTACCTTCCATTCCGGCCTTCCTTTAGTAGTCACATTCAATCAAACGCATGATTAAAACATTTGTTTGAAACAGTCAAGGCTTTTTTGGGGGGGATGTTTTTTTACGATGTTACTATCTGATATTAAATGATAATATGGCGGGGATGATGAAGGATGTGGAACTGCAACTCGTGGGAGGGAACCCGTATTTCGGCTGAACGAGACCCAATTTCTCCGAACCGATATACTCACAGGTTTTATCTTGTGTTTACATCGAGTTCAGGAATTCATCCACCGATATTTCCGCCTGGGCGATAATAGTCCGTAAGGTTTTGGGAGCCAAATCCCGGTTATGGGAGGGAACGACGATCCGTAAGTGAGGTTTTTCAAGATGTCTCAGATGGACGTGACTTCCCCTCTGATGATGGATGGTAAACCCGGCCCGTTCCAAAACCCGAAGCACCGCCCTAGCTGTCATGACCGGTAGGCGGGGCATGGCGGTCAACCTACCGCAACATGAAGGGTCTCGTGGATGACCAGGCGTTCAATGGGGATACTATCCCCATCCATGAGCAAGCCTTCCACGTAACAGGTTATGGCTTCCCGGGCCATGTCCTTGGCTTCCTCGATAGTGGCGCCTTCGGTCACCAGTCCTGGGAGGGTTGGAACGGTGACTGTGTATCCTCCGTTCTCGTTCTGTTCGAAAACCACGGTGTAGGACAATTCATGTTGTGCCATTATTATCTTTCCAATATTGGTCTGTTAACCTGTTTTTAAGGAGATAGAAGAGGGGAAGCCGATTTTTACTCCATCCGGCGGTCCAAAGTGCGGTATTGTAAGGCTTCTAGGATGTGGTCGGATGTAATGCTCTCGGTTCCGGATAAATCGGCGATGGTCCGGGCGATTTTGAGGACCCGGGTGTAGGCCCGGGCGGACAGGCCCAGTTTATCCACGGCCCGCTCCAGGAGTTTTGAAGATTTCTCGTCTATGGCGCAACAGGCCTGAACCATTTTAGAGGTCATCCGGGCATTGCAGGTGACCCGGCGGTGATGGCTCAGGCGATCCTGTTGCACCGACCTGGCTTGTTCCACCCTGGCCCTGATGGTTTGTGATGTTTCCGTTCCTGCCGCGGAGGCCGTGAGGTCTTTAAAAGGCACTGCCGGCACGTCTACGTGGAGGTCGATGCGGTCCATCAGTGGCCCGGACACTCTAGACCGGTAACGTTGGATTTGAACCTGACTACAATGACATTGGTGGGTGGTGTCACCCAGGTAGCCGCATGGACAGGGATTCATGGCCGCCACCAGCATAATCCCGGCCGGATAGGTCAGGCTGGCGCTGGCCCGGGAAATAGTCACATGCCCGTCTTCCAGTGGTTGTCGCATGACCTCTAATACATTTTTCTTGAACTCAGGTAGTTCGTCTAAGAACAGCACCCCATTGTGGGACAGGCTGACTTCTCCGGGTCTGGGAATTTGTCCGCCACCGATCAGGCCGGCATCGGAAATGGTGTGGTGTGGGGAGCGGAAAGGCCGGATGGTGACCAGGGACTTACCCCGGGGCAGTAGCCCGATGACGCTGTAGACTTTGGTCGTTTCCAAAGACTCGTCAAAGGTCATGGTTGGCAGGATAGACGGGATCCGCCGGGCCAGCATGGTCTTGCCGGATCCGGGCGGCCCGATCATGACCAGATTGTGTCCCCCCGCGGCGGCAATCTCCAAGGCCCGCTTGACATGCTCCTGGCCCCGGACATCCGAGAAATCGGGGAGGTGATCATCAAAGACTTGAGCCTGGTCCGGAACTTCGGCCGAATAGGGCTCGATATCAATTTTTCTACAAAGAAAATCGACTAATTGGGACAAACAGTCGATGGCATACACTCGGATGCCGGCCACAACGGTCGCTTCAGCGGCATTTTCTCGGGGCAAAATCACCCCGTCCATATTCGCGTCTTTGGCCGCAATGGTCACCGGCAAGGCCCCCTTGATGGGCTTAACTAACCCATCCAGGGCCAGTTCCCCCAAAATAATATGCCGGCGCAACGCGTTATCAGGGATGAGCCCGGATGCCGCCAGTATCCCGATGGCGATAGGCAAATCAAAGGCGGCGCCGTCTTTCCGAATATCAGCCGGGGCCAGGTTGACGGTGATGGTCTCAAAAGGGAAAAAATAGCCGGAGTTAACGATCGCTCTGGTGACTCGATCCTTGCTTTCCTTGACGGCCGCCTCCGGTAACCCCACGGTGATGTACCTGGTCATCCCGTTGGCGACGTCCACCTCCACGTCCACCAGGTAGGCGTCTATTCCCAAAACGGCACTCGAAAGCACGCGAGAAAGCATGGCCCTGCCTCAATAAAAAGACCCAAAAAACAATAAAATCATCCGCCCAGTAAGTTTAGCAATCCCTCATGTTGATTTAAACTTATCAAATAGCCGCCAATGGCATCTTTGATGTTTGCCTAGGCTTCAGCCCTGGTCTTACCTTTTAGATACGCATCCGGGTAAGGAAGGGCATTGGGCCACAAAGGCGCCATCTTCATCTTGTTCAATCAACACTCGAAATTTCATGACTTGTTTTGTCTTATCCAGGGAGTTCGAGATATGTAGCAGGAAGTTTTCATGGCTTTGATTGCCCCCACATCAGGGCCGGCCGCCCGGTCAAAAGGGCTGAGACGCCCCCACTAATTCCACTGATACCTATCTTGTCGAGTGATGGATGTCAAGTCTTTAAGGCTCATTCCGTTAAAATTAGAGCGGGTAAAGGGACGCATTGGAAGAGAAGTTGTCTCGTCCTTTCTCTTTGGCCGTATACATGGCCTGATCCGCGAGTTTGATCAACGTTTCCGAATCTTCCCCATGTAAAGGGTAGATAGAGATGCCAATGCTAACGTCTGCCCGGCACTCCCGACCTTCGATATCGAATGGTCTTCCCACTTCCTGGGCGATCTTTTCAGCCACCAGGATGGCGTCGTCAACACGATTGATATGGGGCAAAATCACCACGAACTCATCCCCTCCAATCCTGGCGATGGTGTCATCCCCTCGAAGAGCGCCTTTTAGCCTGGAAGCCATGGTCTTAAGAAGGATGTCGCCGGCATGGTGCCCTCTACTGTCGTTGATTTCCTTGAATCGATCTATATCTATTACCATCAATGCCAACTTGGTTCTGTTACGTTTGGCGTGGGATAAATCATGGGCCAACCGTTCATAGAACATGGCGCGATTGGGTAATCCAGTCAGGATATCATAGTAGGCCATATATTTGATCACTTCCTCATTCATCTTGCGTTCAGTGATGTCGCTGACCATCAAAACATATCCGATTAAATCCTGGTTTTTATCCCATACCCCGAAGACGTTTCCCTGAATATACCGTCTCCGGTCATCTTTACGTCGTTCAAACATAAAGGAGTGTTGTCCCGTTTTTTGGACGGTCTCCATAACCCAGTTGAACATGGATGAATCAACATTCTCCTTCAGGTGTATCTCGTAAAGGCTGCGGCCGATCACATCATCGGCGCAATACCCCAAGATATCCTCAGCCGCAGGATTGAAATAGGCAATGCGCAGGTTCATATCAGAGGCGACAACGCCCATATCAATGCACGATCTCAATATATTGTCCAGGTAGATGGTTTTGTTATAGAGGTCTCTCATCGTCTCTTCTATGACAGCTTCTTTCTCGCTAATTGTTTCCTTGAGGATTTGAATGTATTTCCCTTCGAGTCCCCGGACGATGTCAGACTGGGTAATAACTCCCACCACCTTATCATCTTCAGAAACTACCACCAGCCTGTGAATCCCCTCTTGCCTCATGATGGAAGCGGCATCGTAAGCGACGACGTCTTTGGGTATCGTAATGACGGGAGAACTCATCTCGTCTCGAACTTTTCTGGTGAAAATATCAACCCGGCTGGTGACCATCTTTGCCATATCACGCTCGGTCAGAATGCCGACAGGATGATCTTCTTCTAAAACAAGGATGCAACTAACTGATTTGTCGACCATCTCAACTAAAGCTCGGTGTACGGCGTCATCCCCGGACACGGTGCAAACAGACCTGCTCATTATTTCCGAGACTTTTTTCACCTCCAGAAAGTCTTCATACACCAGGTGTTCCAACATGTTCGAATAAGTCACCACGCCTATAGCCTTGTTCTGTTGGTCGACCACAACCATGTGGCGGAGATTCTTAGAGGTCAGAAGGCCAAAAGCCTCGTATATGTATGTATCTTCTTTAACGGTCAAAACATTAGACCGCATCATTTCCAGGACCCGGCAACGAGCAAAATCAACGTCGCCGTTAACAACATTAAGTATGAAAATACGTTCCGTAAGGATACCGATAAGCGCCTCATTCTCAAAGACTAAGATACAACTTACCTTGTTTGCATGCATTATGCCGATTGCTTCGGAGACCAACATCCCAGAAGGTACGCTAATAATTTTGGGAGTATAAATATCTCTGATCTGTTTTCTCAACATGTCGAAGCAAGCCTCCTTAATTTTTCTTCTTAAGATGAATCATATCTCCATAAACATTGTCGGTCGCGCTGGACCCAGGTCCGCGGCGTTGATCTGGTCAAACGGACTTTGTTCGGCCGCAACGCGTG
>JADFYC010000177.1:0-7065 GCA_015233295.1 Deltaproteobacteria bacterium
TATATTGAGAGCTATTATACTATATAATATCATATAATACAACAAAAAAGCAGGACTAATATGGCATATTTTGGGTATGCACTAAGTTAAGAAAAAACCTCTCGAAGAGTTTTGCAAGAGGCTCTCTGATTAGCTTTTGTATTTTATTTGCAAGGACGGCGTTGGCATAAATCACCAAGCCGAATTTAAGATCGGCATCCGAAAACCCATGGTCGGTTATACTGCAACCGCCATCCAGAGTAGCCTCGCGCTGAATCCGCCGCCCATGCGGCCCCCAATCCGTTTTAGGGGAAAGCGGCAACTTAATGGGCATGGTATAATCGATTGTCGAGGTAGAGATGATGGCATATTGCATCTTGTAACCCTGTTACATCGTCAGTTGGGATGTCATATTCAACAGCAATTCGGATGCCTCGCCGCTAAATTTTGTCTGCATGAACTGGAACATCTCATAGCAAATACCCTCCAAGTATGGTTTCAATCCATCCGCCTTGACTATAATCTGGGGATCCCCGGACTTCAACTTGTCGGCCCGAACCCGCAGCAACTCGACTTGAGCGTCGATCAGCTTGGATTGATCCTTGACCATCTGTTCCCGTAGAGTCATTTCCCGTAGCATCACCTGCTTCATGGCCTCGACGGTGGGAGACATTTCGCCTAATTTATCGGCGGCGGTACCGATAGAGCCCAGGGCCGTTTTGATGATCTCAGCACTACCTTGCAACCCTTTGGCCATATTGTCGTAGGCAGCCAGGACCTGCTTGGAATCCTCCTGGATCTTGGTAACCTGAATCTTGGTCAACGCATCCATTGCCGCCTGAATGCGCTTAGTGTCCTCAACAATTTGATCCTTAATCCGTTCTGTCTCGGCCTTGTACTGATCCATTTTATACTTGATGTTGATTTCCAGGGCCTTCTCAGCGGATATCTGGGCGTTGGCCGCTTCGATGGCCTTGGCTCCCTCGTTTTTGTACTTAGCAAGGTCTTCATCCGCAAACTTCATTGGGACTCGTAAAGAAATGTCTTTCCCGTACGCGGCATCAATCTTCCGCTGTACCGATCCAGGCGTTGCCCCGAGATCGAAGTCCAACTCAACCGATGTTTTATAAACGTGTTTTTCGCCATATATGTCAGTGATTATTTTAGTAGTCTTATCATATTGTGATTTTACCAATGCTTCCAGCGTCCCATAACCGCCACCAGCCGGGCTGGCCGCTTCGATGTCCAACATCATAGGTACTTTGACCGGGATTCCAGACTCAGCGTGGAAACATTTTTCAACCACAGATTCCGCTTTGGTTTTTTCAGCTTTAGCCCACGTGCCGTAGTTATCCTTCTCTGTTTGCGCAGCCACGGCGACCTTAAGGTCAAATTTTTCCTTGTCCGCCTGTTGCTGCATCTGAGCATTGACATCCTTTAAGTTGATCTCATCGATCTTAGCCTGGTATTTGACCTGAAGCGTTTGTTTTTCAGTTTCTTTCTTCATTTCTTCATAAATTGCGTTCAAACTTTCTATCGGCTTGTCTTTGTTAAACATAGCCAGTAATCTAATAGTATTGGCATCTGTTTGCCCATTCTTCTTTAGGTCTTCTACTAAGCCTTCAAAATCAATCTTGATTTTGTCTCTATCAACCTGAGCCTGTATTTTTACCATAAGAGCATTTTTGGCGCACATTTGCTCAGCATCGTCCAGTAATTTGACAAGATCGGCCTGGGTTTTGTTTTGATCAAGAAGCGGTTTGAGCCTCAATTCCATCTTGGATTTATCAGCTTCGGCTTGAGCTAACGCCATTAACTCATTAACATTTTGGGCAATATTCAGGCTATTAAGTTTTGTTTCAAACTTTATCTGTAGTGCTTTTCCAGAGGACGTCTCTTCAACGAGCTTGGCAACGGCGTTCCCGGCCTGGTTGATCTCCGGGGCCGCCAAAGCAGCACTAGCCCCTAATTCTTTGATAGCTTTTGAACCAGCATTTGTTTTTTCACTAACTCCACCTAACGATTCTCCTATTAAATTAAGTCCTTTGTCTAATAAGTTTAGATCATTTGCGCCAACACCTCGAACAGCATCGGCGTAGGCCGTCCAATCATCCGCCATAGCCCGCAGTTTCTTACCGCCCAGCGCATCCGGGGTCAGACTGGCAGCCAGACCCAAGAAGGTTTTGGCTGCATCGGCAACAACTAAGACAAGCCCATCGAAAGCGATTTTAACGATACTCACACCGGTCAGTACTTCTCCCGCCAAGACTTTGGCTACCCTAACGAGTTCACTGTTTGCTCCTCCGGTCCCGGTCCTCAAGGCGACGAAAGCTATCCCTGCCTCCTTAATCATTTTAACAAGAGCGAGGGCAGAACCGGTAGCCTCCTTTTGCGAATCGTCTAATTCGTTGAATTGCTGGATAGATGATCTAATTGTATCAATAAACGGCTTGAAACCATCGATCATTCCGGCGGTTACCCGCATCAGCGATTCGATGGTATTGACCGCAAATTGGATAGCGTCGGCCAACGCTTTGGGGTTGCTGGCATCAATGGAAAACGCCTTACTCAATGCCTCGCCAACTCTTTCAATCGATTGGATTAGCTTAGAAAAATCAACTTTCTGTAGTGCTTCAGGGATATTCTTGGCTATATCCGCCATGAATAGCTGTAGCTTGATGCTCAGATTTTCTATCGCCCCAAAAAATTGATCAAAGGCGCCCTTGTTAATCGAGAAGTCAATTGATTTCCATATGTTGCTTATCCCACGAATTTGATCAACAAAATCGCCGGAAATTTTGTCACCGATGTCAATGAAGACCTTGGCAACATTATTTTTGAGCATCTGGGTTTGGTTGTCGATGGTTCCCGCCATTTTCTTGTAGGCGTCCTCGACATTCCCGGCAACATTCTTCATATTGGTCATTTCGGTATTGAACTTGACCAGATTATCCTTATACAACATCTGGATGGCATTGACCGCCTCAACGCTACCGAAAAGCTGGTTTAGCGCCGTAGAGTTACCTTTTGTCCGAGTCATGACGTCCTTCAAAACGCCATCAAGGCCTTTCGCACTCAAGGCCTGGGCGCTGAAGGCCAATCCCAACGACTCCGACATTTCTTTGGCCTGTTCGGACGGTTTGGTCATGTTACTGATGATCTCTTTAAGTGCCGTCATAACCTGGGCGGTGGGCATCCCTTTGGCGGTTAACGAGGCGATAGCCGCGCCCATTGTCTCCAAAGGGATATTGTTTCCGGCTGCGGCACCGCCAACAAGGGAAAACGACGCGGCCAACTCCGTCAGCGCCGTTTTCCCATCTTTTACCATTTGGAAAAAGATGTCCATATACTTAGTGGTTTCGGACGATTTGGCGTTATAGTTATTCATGGTGCCGGTGAGTAAGTTGGTCGCGGCCACGATGTCAGCCCGGCCGGTGGTAGCGAATTTTTCGGAGGCAGAAACGATCTGCAAGGCCTTGTCGTAATCGTACCCGGCCGAGATGGCCTGGTACGTGGCTTTATTTATCTGATCTATGGAATAAACCGAGCTGGTCGAGTAGTCTAAGATCGATTGACGAAATTTTTCCACTCCAGCGGTGGGGGCATTGAACAAGGTCGATATTTCAGCGAAACCTGACTGAAACTTCGACGTCTCATTAATGACCAGGGCCAATCCACCAACAGCCAGGCCGGCCAGGGCGACGTCGATCTTGATGACGGAATCGGCTACTTTTGCGGCGGCATTGACGATGTTGTCGAAGGCTGCATGTAACGCCCCAAACCCGCTGGTCATCCCGGAAAACATATCGGCGCCGGCCACGGACTTGGTCTTTTCAAGCTGCATTTGCAATTTGACATTGCTTTCGCCGATGGAATTAATCGCGGCCGAGGCATTATCTTGCCCGGAAAAAATGATCTGAACAACTCTTTCTGTACTATCAGCCATTTGATTGCCTCATCCGCTCGTTGTCCAATTGTTCTTTGGCGTATAACTCCCAAAGCTGAATTTCTAAGTCTGTCAAATATGGTGGGAAAATATCAGGTAACAACAGGAAAAGGGGCTGCTTAAACAAACCAAAACTCAAAACCAGGGCATTGTAAACGCGGGGGTTGCGGTACAACCCCCATATCAGTTTGGGGATTGGCCCAGGGCCGTCAACTCATCGACCTTCCGGCGGATCAAAGCGAAATCCTCAGGGTGGGCGTCAGCCAGCTTGAGAAAGTCGTCAAACGACAGCCCACCATCCTCATAGAGATCAGCATGGACGGAACCCCGGTACGCGATGTTGAGAGCCATGACGTGGCTATCGGGTACCTTATCGGTCTGACCCAGCCGCTCGGCCACGGCGTCAGCCACGTCCCGGACGTTGCCAGACAGAAATTTCCGGATCAAATTCTGGTCATCCGAATTGTTGCGGACCTCCTGACCAACCCGGGCCAGGTCTTCAGTCGTCAGCGACCGGCATTCCCATTGCGCCGGAGACCATGGTTATATCGGGGACCAATTTAAGCTGCATGATAGTCCTCCTTCACGATATACGCCTCTCTCAATTGCCGACCCAGGCCGGGATCACAGAGCGACACGGTCCGCATAGCCACGTCCAGCGGGATGTTTTTTTCCACCGACAACTTGACCGCCTGAGACAATAACCGCTGCCCGGGATGCACGTTTTGATCTTCGTCCGATTTCTGCCCGGCCACCATCGGAGCGGCCCCGGATTGCATCTGAGACAGGGCCAGGGCAGTCGGATCGACAGTGGGTTTGGCCGCCAGCATGGCCTTGACTGCCTCATACGGCGACTTGTCTGACAACACCGCCTCAACGGCCACTTCCCGCGGCCCGGCCGTCGACAAGATTTCTTTCACCCTGGTTTTTTCCTCAGATAAACCTATTTCCCGGCCCTTAGCTTCAGATTTATCCATGGCCTCTTTGAGAATTCCCGGCAGTTCATTCGCCCGAAACGCCGTGATCGCCTCATCCGAGAGCGCCCGGACAATATCGGGATACTGTTCTTTGATGGTCTTCAGGTCCATTTTTACCCCCGGATTTGGAATTATTCCTGTATTATTCCCCTCTTTTGCCGCTATCACCGCAGTGGTGCTGTCCGCCCCGGCAATACAAAAACTGATTTCCCGTAGCCGTGATTTCCGCCAAATTTCCCCCGGCCCGGTAAAGGCCCGGCCATTGACGTTCACCGTTTGGCCCAATGGGACCGGTTCAATTTCCACCGGATTGATCCGGATCGACGCCTGCCAGGGCAAACCCTGGGCCATGGATTGCCGAACCAGATCAGCATCCTCCATACCATCCATGAACATCCCGGACATATACAGGGCCGTCCCATCCTGCAAAGCCTATCCGTTCGACCTACAATGGCGTCTTCGTCATGCTCCCGTAAGACCGCTGTCACTTCGGCCATTTCGATCCCGGCCACGTCAATGATAAGGCGGTCCCATCGTTCAATGGAGGCGCCATTGTAGGCCACCCCTTTAAACCGTTGCGGCCCGGCCACGGCCACCGGCTGATCATCGACAGCGATCCCCTGGTCAACCAACTCAACCGTCCCGGCGGATACAGAAAAAGCATCCCCCTTGGTCTGATTCCAAACGCCGTTACACGCGGACAGGGCCGCCTCGGCAGCGACTCCGGATGAAGCCAGGATTGCGGTGCATCGAGTCAAAAATCCGTTCTTATGCTCCCCCGGCTGCGGCGCCGGCTGGTTCGTTGGCAACTGCACTTGTCACCCCTTTCGTCCCCGTACCGATGATCACTCCAAGTTCTCTTGCCCTGGCCTGCTCCCTGGCCCGCTGAACCAGAATCTCTTCCCAATCCGATCCGGCGGCCGCAGCCTGTTCAGCCTGGGTGGATAGACCCAGATCGACAGCCATACCGGCCGCCTCAATTTCTTTAACCGGGTCCACCCACCCGAAGGCCGGTCCGACATAGCTGCATCTGATATATTCCGCCCGGTAATTCAACTCATCAAAAAGCGGGGCGTTGATATAGCCGCGGCGGACACCCTCTTCAAAGACCAGCCCCCAAATCGGCAAACAAAACCGGTTAATGAACCAGGACCGCCACCACAGGAAAGTTCGTCTGGCCTCAAGCAGGGCGGCTCTGGCGCTGGAATAATTGGTCTTGCTGAAATTCTTCATGATCAATTCAAACGGCAAATCCAGCGCCACCCCGATCATCCGCAACGACTGTTCAACAAAAGGCTCAAACTGCGTCCCCGGACGTTTGGGGTCGACCATACTGACCGACTCACCTGTACTCGCATAGTGGACGAGTCCCGGCTCCAAATATTGTAACCGGGACTCGTCGTTATCCTTAACTGTCGCCCCCAATTGGGCCGCGTACGGATCATTCTTAGTAATCACCAGGCTGACGCAAGCAGCCACTCTGGCCGCCACAGCCTCAGCCTCAAAATAATCGGCCAGGTCCTTAAATGCGTTGATTACCGGCGCAAAAAGCGGGATGCCCCGGGTCTGCCCCGGTCTGAGAACCCGGAAGAGATGCAAAATTTTAGGCCGTCCCTGAGCATCTTGGGCCGGAATCTCGGTGATGTCGGTCGGGTCCTTGAACAGGCTGTTGTAGGGTTCCCGCTGGGGCCGGTTGTAAATCCGATAACTCACCGGTTGCCCGTTGGCGCCCAGCACTATTCCGTCGGGTGCATCCGGACCACCTCCGGCTAATTGATCGCACTCCAGGAGTTGGATAACCCGCTTAATTGACCGCCAAGGGTCATCCGCCCACCCCATAAGGGCTAAGACCTCACCGTCTTCAATGATTTTCCGGAAAGTCAGGGTCTGCAAATCGTAAAACGTATTCCGGTTGCCGATATCCGCGGTCGCTGAAAACGACTCAAAGACCGTCTCCGCCTGCGTCCGGATGGCGGCTGCCTCCTCTTCAGATATCCCCAAACGGTCAGCCCGTAAGGTCGATTGCGGCCGCAACCCGCATCCGATGATATTCTGGCAGTAGGTGTTCGTCGCTCCGACTGCGATAGAATTATTCCGGTTCAACGACCGGGAACGGAGGCTTAATTTCTCGGTGACATATGGTTCGGGTTGCGCCCGGTCGTT
>JADFYC010000177.1:7156-7593 GCA_015233295.1 Deltaproteobacteria bacterium
TCCAGCTTTTTCTGCGGTTGGCCGGCCGGGATGGCCCCCAGTCCCAGGATGCGGTCAATAAATTTGCCCACTAATTGCGCCCTTTCTTTAGGACAACCCGAACAAATCCGCCTGATTTGCCCTGCTCAACCATCAATCGAGCGTGCAATACATCCCGGCGGCGGTATAAATCCGGCAAATCCTGATAGACCAAACTCCGGTCGCCCATGCCCGCCGACTTGACCTGACCGGTTTCAAGGCCTTGAATGAGTCTATCCACATCTTCGAGTTGCTGTGCCGTTGTCCGCATTTTTGCCCCGTCCTGATCCGTTCGTTCGGCTCATTTAAGCATAATTTCGATGCAATTTCAAAAACGCCATGGACGCCATGGACTCCCTGGACAAAATCTGCATGCCCCCAAAAAAAAATAGCCCCCGAATAAGATGGGGGCTAACAAT
>JADFYC010000178.1 GCA_015233295.1 Deltaproteobacteria bacterium
ATCGCTGGGCGATGACTTATTTACAAGAGATCAATGAATATCTTGACATTTCAACAGATATTGGGCACTCACAGTGAGTAGTACTTGGCCAAGGGGATTATCAGAGGCCCCAAGGCCAATAATTAACGAAAATAAATTTAATGAATTGAAATATTGACCAATCTTAAAGGAGGTGAGCCGGCGGCAAATGATCACGGGATATTTTAATTGACTCAAAGTAACCGGAAGTATCAACCTTTAAACACATCTCAGGAGGTAAAAATCATGCTTAGAAAATCTAAAATACGACTTTTGGCGTCAATGATTTTCATCTTGGCCCTGGCTTTTGTATGCTCGGTCGGCGCCGAGGAGGAAGTCAAGTTTGATCCGGCCAAAGAAAAATCGGTTGTCTTTCTAAACCCGACTTCAGACGAAGTGTTTGGGTCGGTTGCGGGCAAGGTTTCTGCTAAACAATTGGCGGCCAACACCGGTGGTACTGGCGCAACCGCCCTATATGGTTTCTCAACCGGAGTTTCCAAGGAAAAGGGGTCGTTCAAACTGGGCGTCTTGTTGGCCGACGTCACCATCACTCTGAAGGCTAATGACAAAGAAAAGTCCAAAGCCGCCTTGAAGGCCTTGATCGATGGACTAGGTAAACTTCGCGCTCCTGCTGAAATGATCGAAAGTTTCAGCAATCTTAACGGCGCCATGGCTCAGGCGACTGATGTCAAGGTCCTGGCCGACGCTGTCGTGCCCATCATGAGACCCTTCATTAACAAATTTGTGACCGAACAAGGGATGTTGGAGTATCTCACACTGGGTGAACATTGCGAAGGCATTAAATTGGTGGCTTCTAGGGCTGATGCCAATAATATCAAGGAGCTTCAAGCTGCCCTGGTCCAACCGGAAGCGGCTCAAAACTTTGTCGACATGTTGTCTAAGAAGCCGGGAACTCCCGAAGGAGTAACCAAGGCCCTTAACGAACTGGCGGCATTAAAGGCAGCGGAAGTTACCGATCTTAGAAGCGTGGCCAAAATCAAGGGCTGCGTCGATAACATTCTCCAGTTCATGTCTTAGGAATCATGGGGGCGCCTCACGTTTAACAAATAAACCCCAACAACAAATGCTGACCAGTGACGGAGTTAGTTTAACTATCCGTCACTAGTCGGCTAATGCTTTTTTGGCAGGTAGCCCACTGGTATAACAAATGAATTAAACCATCATTATGTACTTAGGAGCCTGTCGGGGTTAGAGTTTACCCAAAGCGTAGCTTGCTGAAAATATAGGCTTAGGAACAATGACTTATTAGGGCCTATAAAATGCAAATTTAATAAGTTAAGTCTGTGACAGCTATTGCTTGCTCTAAGTCCGGCAGGCTTCTAGGTAAGAGGAGAGTTCATGAAAAAGACATTCATTGGAATACTGGGATTATCACTTAGCCTTATGCTTATCTTTTCCGCCCCCTCTCTGGCCCAGGAGGAATTGGATAATTTGCTATCAGTATTGCAGGCCGACCAGATTGTGGCCCTATACAAGGCCAATGGTTTCAAACAAAAGCCAACTGTCACAGGTGTATTGTACGAAGGTGATTCCGTTCCTTTCCGTTCTAAAAACTTCCCCAACGTTGAATATGCCAGTATATTGTGCACACAACAATCTGGCGTAGCAAATATTTTTGTTTATAATGGTAACGGCGCTCTAATTGGACAAGGTAAGAGAACAGGACAAATTTCAACTGTCGAATATTCGCCCAACTGGAAGATGAACGTCACAGAAAGGGTGATAATGCTTAGTGGTAACGCTCGCTACATGTATTTCAGGCTTTACAGAGTATCCTACTAACTCGACTTTGGCCTTTTTTCGCAGGATTGGACCAAGGGAAATTATGGCCTTAGAGCAGCCACTTGGAAATAGGTGAACTCACCGTTTTGAGCTGATCTCACATAATTCCTCGGCGGATCCCGCTTTGTCATGATCAGATGGCGAGATATGGCGAGATCCGCTGCTGCGAAATGGCCAAAGTCGAGACTAACCCATCACGTTCTTGAAAACAACAAAGGCTAACTATGGCCGGCCTCTCCCTCTAAATAGGAGAGGTCGGCCAACTTCAGTTCAATGTCTTTAGATGAGGCGGTTGATAGAGGAAGTTATGCGGTCGAGTCAAACGACCAGGCGGATAATCCCCTTAGAACCACCATCGTCTGGAACCCGCTGTCGAAGTTAGGCGATCACCCGGTTGTCAAGCACTGACTCCATATAGATACACCTTGAAATCACTTCAGGCCAAAGGCTATACATGAGACGGTTGTCAGGAGAAGCCATGCGATCAGGGAAAACGATCAGGCGGATCATCATTGGCGCCTTCATCGCCTGGAGCCTGGTTGTCTGGACTCATGCGGACCAAGGATCACCGGCTGAGAGTCAAACACTGAATCCGTCCCAGACGGTCTCACCTGCCACAACTACTCCTGACAAAGCGACGTCCGCCTCTCCCGAAAAGATACTGTCCCAGGCCGAAGCATATCATAACCGGGGGGAGTATCTTAAGGCCCTGGAGTATTATCAAAGAGCTCTGGCTATTAGGTTACAGACCCTCGGCCCGGACCATACGGATATTGCCGACCTGCACTTCCTGATCGGGTCAGTGTATTTTTCTCTGGAAAAGCATACCCTGGCGGCAGAAAACTACCAACGGGCCTTGACGATATTCATCAAAACTCTGGGACCGGGACATCCCAAGGTGGCTGTCTGTTATCTCGGGATGGGTGATGTGGCCAATGCCTGGGGAGATTATCGAGCAGCCCTAGAAAATTATCAGAAAGCCATAGCTATTTTCGCCCAAGGGTCAAATTCTGAGAATTATAATGCCGGGATTTCTCATACTAATATAGGCAACGCATTCAATACCCTGGGTGATTATTCTCAAGCATTGGAACACCATCAGCAAGCATTGGCCGTCTTCCTTAAGACAGTCGGCCCGGAACATGAGCACACGGCCTGTGCTTATGATAATATTGGCAACGTATATGGACGACTGGGAGCTTACACCCAGGCCTTGGAGAATCACCAGCAGGCCCTCACGATATTTCTTAAAGCAAATGGTCCGGACCACGTAAACCCAGCCATCGCGGATACTAATATTGGTAATGAATATAGTGCTATCTGTAATTATACCCAGGCCTTAAGTCATCATCAGCGGGCATTAACCGCTCTGATTAAGGCGGTCGGTCCGGAACACGATTATACGGCCAGCGCTTATCTTAATCTAGCGGAATGTTATTACCTCTTGGGAGATTATCCCCAGGCTTTAAATAATTACCAAAAATCATTGGAAATTTTTACTAAGACAAACGGCTCGGACCATGATCACACAGCCGGGGCTTACCTGGGGTTGAGCCGATTGTTATATGCCACCGGTGACTATGGCCAATCTCTAGAGTATGGCCTCCGGGCCAAGGAAATTGCGTCACGGACCAGAGTGGTTGATTTGAAATGGCAGGCTCTTAACTTAACCGGCAAAGCATACCTGACTCTAGGGCAACCGGCTAAGGCCATATCCGCTTATGATCAAGCCCTGAACACCATCGAACAGATCCGAGCCAACGTCCCGGAACAAGAATTTAAGATCACCTTTATGCAGGATAAGCTGGTTGTCTATGATGAATTTATCGAGCTCTTGCAGACCCTCCACCATAAGCATCCGGATAAGGGGTATGACCAAAAGGCCTTGGAGATATTTGAGCGAAAACAGGGCCGGGTATTCTTAGAACTAATGGGCCAGAGCGGGGCTAGAAGGTTCGCCGGACTACCGGATGATTTCAGAGCCCAGGAGACATTGTGGGAAGCCCAAGTGGTTAAGCTTGACTCAGAGCTATTGAAAGAGCGTCAGAAGCCCCTTCATCAGCAGAATCAAACCCGGATCAACGATCTGGAGAAACGCAAAATCGGTATCAAGAAGGACCTGACCAAGCTGGAAGAAAAAATCAGGGTTCATCATCCCGGCTATTACGGTCTAAGGCACCCCCAGCCCGTCACATTGAACGAGTTGAGGAAATCAGTCCTGCAACCCCATGAGGCCATCCTAGTCTTTGATGTGATGAAGGCCAGAACCGTCCTTTGGGTAATCTCCCAGACTAGCTTTGAGCTGATCGATTTAGGCCTGGATCAGAAAGCGTTGGAACAAGAGGTTAAGCAATTTCGTACCGGTCCGGAAGAAATCATCCGGGCTATCAACTCGAACCAGGATAAGCGGATAATCCAGAATCTCGTCATTCGGGACCTGCCCCGGACCAATCAGCAGGGGAATAAGTTGTTTAAGCTGTTGTTGCCGGAAAAGGCTCAGAAGCTCCTGGCCAACATCAAGATGCTGTATATTGCGCCCACCGGACCATTGTATCTCTTGCCGTTTGAAGCCTTGGTGGTCAAAGAAGCCGCTGACGGCCGGCCCCCGCACTACCTGATTGAAGACCGGAATGTGGCCTACCTGTCTTCGGCATCCTTACTCAAGACTCTCCGGGATACGAAACGGAGTTCCACGAATCAGGGTAAATATCCCCTACTGGCTTTTGCTCATCCGGTTTACGTCCAGAAAAAGGAACAATTGCTTGGCTCAGATGCCGTCGGATCACGCACTCAGGAGGCGCCTAAGCTATCCAAGTTAAGGGCCAGCGCCTTCCTTGATCTTCTGGGCGGTCAATTACCCGAACTGCCCGAGACAGCAGCGGAAGTAAGAGCCATCAAGGATATTCTTCAAGCTCCGTCTGAGAGCCATCCTTTGCAATTAAGAGAGGCCGCTGCGGTCAGTAATGTCCTTGAACTAAATAACCTAGATCAATTAGCTAGCTACAAGTATCTTATTTTTTCCTGTCATGGCTTGCTACAGGGTGAGGTTACCGGGGTTAAGCAACCGGCTTTAGCCTTATCCCATCCCGATCCGCTCACCAAATCCGATGGCTTCCTGACCATGAGTGATATTTTCGGGTTGAAGCTGAATGCCGATCTGGTCACCTTATCGGCCTGTAATACCGGCCGGGGAGAAAGTATGCGAGGTGAAGGGGTGATCGGGTTGACTCGGGCCTTTATGTTTGCCGGGACACCGGCTATCTCGGTCACCCTGTGGTCAGTGGCATCATCTTCAACCATGATCTTAACTACTGAATTATACAGAAATTTAGCCTCAGGAGAGGGTAAGGCGGCCGCCCTGGCCAAAGCCAAGATCAAAATGATCAGCGACAAGGAAAATGACCTTTATCGGCACCCCTATTTCTGGGCGCCAATCGTCATATTCGGAGATGGTCAATAAACAAATGGACACCGGGTCCAAGGAGAAAACATCGCCGCAGCAACTTGCATTCAACCCCCCCCCGCCTGGCTTAAACCCAACCGTAGTGTCACCGAAGGTATTTTGGATCACGTATGAGGTGTTCAGGCATTCATGTCGAGCCCGAAACAGCTATAGGCTATGAGACGGCCTGGTTCTGGATGGTATCTGAGAGCAGATCAGCTTTGACCAGCGTCGGGATAACCGGTCACGAACTTTATGACCGGTTACTCCAACAGATTGTTATCTTAGACTAAGGTCTAATCACATCATTTCAGCTTTGCCGCCTACCTCCAATTTCCCATCAAGATGAATGGCGCCCAGAAGTAAGGATGGGCGTATTTGCCACCCGGAGCCTCCTTCATCAGCCAGAGTTGTGCCCCCTGCAAAGCCTCAGCCTTGGTTACGCCGGGTTGGGCCTGATGTAGTTGATACATCTTTTGCATTAACAGGCCGGTGGAAGCATCGGCCACGGGCCAGAGGGTGGCGATGACCCCCTTGGCTCCCAGAAGCTGAGCCAGGACTCCGAAACCCTCCACCTCCTCGCCGTTGGCCTTTTTGGCATCAGGGTTCTGTCCGGACGGATCCTGGCTCCCACCGCCCACTGCCGTCTGGCAGGCGGATAGAGTTAGCAAATCCACGCCCCTAAAGCTATAACCCTCGTGTTCGAGCTGGTCCAAACTTAACTTATCCCCATCGCCTAAGAGCAGAAAGGAGTCTTTATTAGTGGATTTGAAGACAAAATGGCTGGACAAGTGAATAACCGGGTAGCGGTCGTTCAGGACATCCAGCATCTCTTTGGCGGTGAATTGTTGATCCAGGCGGATTACTCCCGGAATAACACCCGGCCCCTGGTCACTCACCTTGACAATGCCGGTCAGTTCCTCCGTGACCATGGGCAGTGCGGGAAAGTCGCCGATCTTCTGGCTTACACCCAGACCGGCCGCCTTCCAGGGCGTCGTCGGTGCGTCCTTGAGTTTATCCTTGGTCTTATCGGTGAACACCACCAGGGTATATTTCTCGATGAGAAATTTGCTTTTGTCATGGAGAGCGGCTAAGGGCAGATAACGCAAGGTGCCGGCCAGGGAGACCATGACGGTCTTGGCTCCGGCCTGTTCCAAGTCCTTGGCGATAGGGGAAAAGATTAAACTGTAAACCCGCTGAGCCTCCGGCAAATAATCAGAATTAGGGCTGCTCAGTTTATTCATCAAGCTAAAGACATACTTATTCAGGTCCTGAGCGGTGACAGGCACCTCCCGAGCCACCTGGGTACCAGGCGTCGTCAATAGGATTATGAGCTTCTTTTCCAACACGAGATAGTAGACCACCACCGCCCCATGGCCCAGCTCCTCAAGGGTAGCCTGTAGACTCTTGAGGTTCTTGAGGTCGTTGGCCATCAGTTCCTTGGCCTTTTCACCCGAGATTTTTCCTAGTTCTATGGCCACCCGGTCCAGGAAAGCCTTATGAGCCCGGCTGGCTACCTCCAGTTTTAGGCGCAGTTCTTTCCGATGCTGCTCTTCTCCTGGGCTAAGTTGTTTCTGCTTTCTTTGTTTTTCCTGGAGGTCTTGATATTCCTTGCCCAGTCCGGCGATCTCCTGATTAATGGAATCATATTGTTTGGCCCAGGGTTGCTCGGCCGCGGAAGATACAACCGGTTCGTCCTTCAGCTTGGCGTCCGTCTTGTTCCGCTGGACAAAGTCAAGATACTCTTCTTCCTTTAACAATCCCAGCACTTGCTGGGCCTCTGGAAAGCGTCCCTGGGTTATCAGCCAGTCTGCCAGGCGTTTGTAAACAGATTTTTTGTCGCCCATAAAGCTCTTCTGGATCTCTTTGTCCATCTTGAAAACTGTCCGGCGCATGGCCTGGATAGTATTGACGGACTGCTTGCCCCAAAAGATGGCCACTCCGGGTTGGCCTTGCTGGGCGTAACAATTACCTATTAGGTCAAGCACTTTCCATTTAAGTTCCATGGCACCTGAATTTTCGGCAATGGGTAAAGCCTTTCTGGCCTGGTCCAGGGCCTTGGGATAGTCGCCCATGTGCGCATAGACGAGACCAATATTATTGTATGACGTGGCGGTATTGGGATCCTCCGGGCCCAGAACTTTGAAATAAATGGCCAGGGCCTTCTGGAAATTATCGAGGGCCTTGGGGTAGTCGCCCATATGATCGTAGACGCTACCAATATTGTTGTATGAGGTGGCGGTGTCGGGATGTTCGGATCCCCTAACTTTGAGTCTTATGGACAGGGCCTTCTTGTGATTCTCA
>JADFYC010000179.1 GCA_015233295.1 Deltaproteobacteria bacterium
TTCCTTTTCGGTTCTTGCCTTGAAAAAGGGACAGAGGCAAACGATATAGATCTGGCGGTCAGGGGGATTGCACCGAATGCGTTTTTCGACTTTTACGGCAAGTTATTACGATCACTTTCTAAGCCCGTTGATGTGGTAAATTTGACAAACAAATCACGCTTTACCGAGGCTGTCGAGCAGAATGGGATCAAGATATATGAGCAACCTGTTTGAAGAAATTTCCATTGAAAAAGATTACATTGAAAAAACGCTTGATGTGATGCGTGAAGCTATTGGCCGTCCTGAAAAAACATATGTGGAACTGGCAGCCATTGGCGCCAGCCTGCACCACTGTTATTCCGGTATGGAAAACATCCTCAAACGGATTTTTAAAGCTCGGAACCTCTCAGTGCCCACATCTTCCTCCTCTCATAAAGATTTGCTGGATATAGCCAACCAGCATGGTATTATTGCGGTCCACCTGATCGACCCGCTATCCATCCATCTGACCATCCGTCTGATCATCCACCTGACCGACCTCCGACCGCCACTGCCGATCGTTGCCCCGCCGGCTTTAATTGCCGTGTCCGAATATGACCGCCTGATTAACGGCGCCTGGCCCGGCATATTGGTTTTTGCCGTAAACCGGCCTGATTTTCTTTGCTCCAATTGGTTTCTTGTGATAGGCAACATAGGAGTTCGATAGCCTATTTTTCACTTCGCTTTGAGCCCGGTCCGCTGACCGCCACAACCAGGGCTAAGGAGAGTCTGTCATGGCCAATATCGAGCCGGCTTATCATCTCAGGACGACGATGTACTCAAGGAGGAAAGGTCAATGACGAAATCGTTATTCAGGCGCTTCAGAATATTCGGTGTGCTTTTAGTGCTGGCTGCCTGCTTCATGCCGGCCGGCGATGTGCCCGCGGATGACATCTCCCTGGTGAATCAGGGAATCTCTTCCCGCCCCCGGGAGGTCGGACCGAACCTGAGCATCGATGCCGGGGCCGGCCGTCATGCCATCAACGAAGACATTTACGGGATGAACTACACTGACGAAGGTCTGGCGCTCGAGCTCAAATTGCCCGTGCGGCGTTGGGGAGGAAACTCCACCACCCGGTATAACTGGCAAACCAACATGCACAACACCGGCAGCGACTATTACTTTGAAAACATCCCTGATGGAGCCACTGGTGTAGACGGCTCTGCGTCCGATCTATTCGTCGATCAGAACCGTCGCACGGGGACCAAAACACTCATGACCATACCCCTTATCGGCTGGACCCCGAAAGGCACCAGTTCCCGCGCTCATCCCTATGACTGCGGATTCAAAGTGTCCAAATATGGTCCGCAGCAGAGCACCGATCCCTGGGACCCCGATTGCGGCAACGGCGTGCTCACCAATGGCGCCAACCTCACCGGCAATGATCCCGCTGATACCAGTACCCAGATCGGACCTGATTTTGTAACCGGCTGGATCCAGCACCTCACGGCCAAATACGGCGCCGCCGCGAGCGGAGGTGTGGCCTATTATGACCTCGACAACGAACCAATGCTCTGGAATAGCACCCATCGCGACGTGCATCCGCAACCAACGAGCTACGACGAACTGCGCAATCGGACGTATCAATATGCCGCGGCGATCAAGTTCGGCGATCCCTCGGCCCGGACGTTCGGCCCGGTGCTGTGGGGCTGGTGCGCCTATTTTTACTCCGCCCTTGATGGGTGCGGCATCGGCGCGGATTACATAAACCACGGCAACACACCCTTCACGGCCTGGTATCTGCAACAGATGAAGGCCTACGAGCAAACCAACGGGGTCCGCATCCTGGATTATCTGGATCTGCACTTTTATCCCCAGGCCAACGGAGTGGCGCTATCGCCGGCGGGAAACAGTTCCACCCAGGCCCTCAGACTACGTTCCACGCGCTCGCTCTGGGACCCGTCCTACATCGATGAAAGTTGGATATCCGACACTGCTCCGGGCGGCGTGGCGGTAAGAATGATTCCGCGCATGAAGGAGTGGGTGGGCACAAACTATCCGGGCACGAAACTGGCCATCTCCGAGTACAACTGGGGCGCCCTCGATCACATCAACGGGGCCCTGGCGCAGGCCGATGTGCTCGGCATTTTCGGCCGTGAGAGTCTGGATCTGGCCACCTTGTGGGGACCGCCGGCGACTACCGATCCGGGGGCCTTCGCCTTCCGCATCTACCGCAATTACGATGGCTCCGGGAATGGTTTTGGCAATGAGAGTGTGGTGGCAACGAGCTCTGATCAGGACACGTTGGCCGTATACGCAGCTCGGCGCAGCGCGGATAATGCCCTGACGGTGATTGTGATCAACAAGACGGTTAATAGCCTGACCAGCCCCATCAGTCTCTCCGGCTATCTATCGGCGCCGACGGCAGCCGTGTATCGATACAGCAGCACACATCTCCGCGCCATCGAACATGCAGCCGATCAGGTCGTAACCGCGGGAGGCTTCACCTCCAATTTTCCAGGCAACTCGATCACGCTGTTTGTCTTGATGCCCGGCGGCTCCAAGGCAACCTACGATTTTAACGGGGATGGCCAAGCCGACATCCTCTGGCGCAATACGGCCACGGGGCAAGTTTGGCTGTACCTGATGAATGGAACGGCTATTTCTGCTCAGGGCGCGGTTGCCACCGTCTCTGACTCGAATTGGGTGATTCAAGGGATCGGTGATTTCAACGGAGACGGCAAAGCCGATGTCCTCTGGCGTAATACGGCTACCGGGCAAGTTTGGATGTATCTGATGAATGGAATGTCTATTTCTGCCCAGGGCGCGGTTGGCGCCGTCAGTGATTTGAACTGGCAAATTCAGGGCATCGGCGATTTTGATGGCGACGGCCGGGCCGATATCCTGTGGCGCAACGTGGCTACCGGTGAAATCTGGATGTGGTTGATGACTGGAACGTCCATTTCTTCCCAAGGCTCCGTTGGTGTGGTCAGTGACTTGAACTGGAAGATTCAAGGGGTCGGCGATTTCAACGGGGATGGTCAAGCCGATATCCTGTGGCGCCATGCGACCACCGGACAAGTCTGGATGTACCTGATGAATGGAATGTCTATTTCTGCTCAGGGCGCGGTTGGTGTGGTCAGCGATTTGAACTGGCAAATTCAGGGAATCGGTGATTTCAACGGAGATGGGAAAGCCGATATCCTCTGGCGCCATGCGACCACCGGGCAAGTTTGGCTGTACCTGATGAATGGAACGGCTATTGCTTCCCAGGGATCTGTGGCTACCGTCAGCGACTCAAATTGGAAAACGCAACTGTTGTTTGCCCGGTGAGCAATGCCGGTATTTTTTGGTTGCCGGTCACAAAGAGATTTGGGTAGATTAATTACCCACCTCCGTGAACGAGTACAGGAAGGTTAATCGCAAGTGAAGATTGTTGCCTTTTTTAATTCCTTTATATTATCCAAAAGCCACTTTGGAGGCGCCGACACTCGCTTCCGGGAAATCGTTCGCCGACTTCAGAAGCGACATTCCATAACATGTGTTGGTCCCGCGTCCGGGAAAGAGTTTCTGGTCCAGTCCGATCCAGATATTAGATACATCACCACCCCGTCTATCAGTGATCAGTATAGCCATCTCGCGGCAGTTGTCATTGACCGTATTTTACGGTCAGCTTTTGGTATCTTATACTTCCGGTCTAGTTCTTATGACATCTTTATTTCTTGTTCTGATTCTTTCCCTGATGTTATCCCTCCTTTTTGGTTAAAAAGACATTCCGTGCGTTGGGTTCAGCCAATATTTCATATTACTCCGTCTTGGCGAGTACGCCAGGGAATCTTAATTTGGAATATCTTGAAATATCTGGCGCAGAGATTTTCCTTTGCCCTTATTAAAAAACGGGCTGATGTGATAATTGTTCTTAACCAAAGCACTAAACAGGATCTGGTGAAACTTGGGTTTACTCGAGGCAGGATAGTGGTATCATCTTGCGCCATTAATATTCCTTATATAAAAAAGATATCCGCCGCGACGAACGGCTTCGATGGAATATTTATGGGTAGGGTTAATTATTCGAAAGGAGTATTGGACTTAATGCCTATTTGGCGTGAGGTTTGCGACATCATACCTCAGGCCCGGCTTAGGCTGATAGGGTTCGCCCCCCTGAATATCAAAAAGGTGTTGATGGCGGAGATCGAGCGTTATGATCTACTGGAGAATATCCAACTAATGGGTTTTGTTGACTATGAGCTGATGATTGCGATGATGAAAGCCAGCCGAGTATTTTTGTTTCCATCCCACGAAGAAGGTTGGGGGATCAGCATCGCAGAGGCTATGGCCTGCGGACTGCCTGTGGTTTCTTGGGATCTCCCTGTGTACCGGCACGTGTTCGAAGACTGCACCTCGCAGGTGACGGAAAATAATATTGAAGAATTTGCCAACCAGGTTATTTTGTTGCTCCAAGATGAAACTAAGCGCCAGACTATCGGTGCCAGGGGGGCAAAATTTGTGGAAAAATATTCTTGGGACAAAGTCGCCCGGTTTGAAGAGGAAATCATTACCGGCCGGCGGAACACCTTCCGGTCGCGCCCGTAGAGATCCCGCATCGAAATGGTCAAAACACTTCTCAGAGGAATAACGGAAAAATATGCAACTACAAGGACAATATGGGGTAATCTTTCCAGATGTCATCCTTGGCGAAGGAACACGTCTGGGCAACTTTATCATGATCCGAAGCGGCACAAGAATCGGACAAGGCTGTACCATCGGCTCTTATGTAGATATTGAGGGGGATGTTATTATTGGAGACAACGTCTCCCTACAAAGCGCCTGTTATATCACGCGCGGAGTGGTTATCGAAAATGAGGTTTTTTGTGGTCCTAGAGTGGTCACCATGAATGACAAGCGGATCTGCCATCGCCGACCGAGTTTGACTTTCGTGCGCCAGGCCCCGCGCATCCTACGGGCGGCTCGAGTGGGCGGAGGCAGTATCCTGCTGCCAGGGGTCACAATCGGTGAAAACGCCTTTGTCGGGGCAGGTTCGGTGGTCACCAAAGATGTCCCCGACTACGCTATAGCGGTGGGCAACCCGGCGCGGATAGTTGGAAGAGTGAGGGAAGAGGAAATCATATGAACTCTTCGAACAAGTTAATCATCAACGCCGCGATTACGGGCACTGTCCTAAACAAGGCCGATACACGGTATCTACCTGTCAGTATAAATGAAATTGTCGATTGTGCCCAGCGCGTCCGTCAAGCGGGAGCAGCCATCGTGCATCTCCATGCCCGTAACCCAGACCAGAGTCCTTGTTTTAATAAAGCTGTCTACTGCGAGCTAGTGGAAAGAGTACGCCAGGCCACCGACTTGATCGTATGTGTCTCTCTGAGTGGACGGATTGTCTCAGACGTTGAGATGCGGGCTGCAGCTCTGGCTTCAACACCCGACATGGCCAGCCTGACCCTTGGTTCCATGAATTTCATGACCCAGCCCAGCCTCAACTCTCCTGAGACCATTCGTGAATTAGCCGATCGGATTTATGCCGCGGGGGCAGTGCCCGAACTGGAAGTTTTCGAGGTAGGATTTATCAACTACGCAAATTACCTGATTAAAAAGGGGATTATCCAAACTCCTTACTATTTTAATATCATTCTTGGTTCTTTAGGCACGGCGCCTCTGGACTTGATCGGGTTGGGGCACATGGTCACGATGTTGCCACCGGGAGCGACCTGGGGGGTCGGCGGGCTGGGCCGGTACCAACTCAATGCAAACGTAATGAGCCTTGCTGCCGGCGGGCATGTGCGCGTAGGGTTGGAGGATAATATCTACTTCGATGGGCATAAGGAAGAGTTGGCCGACAACCCGCGACTTGTGGAGCGTATTGCCCGCATCGCCCGGGAAATGGGGAGAGAACCGGCCACTCCGAAGGAGGCCCGCCAAATCATCGGCCTTCCGGCTTTGTAGGATCAGGCCTTCAGCATCTCAAGGGCAATGTGATGAGTTTACATATTTTGATTACCAACATAGAAATGCGGAAACGATCCGGAACCACGCTTTATGTCCGAGACTTGGCCCTGGAATTGCGGAGTCTGGGACACTTCCCGGTCATATACACGTTGAAAAAAGGCTCAGTTTCCAATGAACTGGAAGAGGCCGCTATTCCGGTCACCACCAACCTAAGACAAATAGATTTTAAACCGGCAATCATTCACGGCCATCATCTACTTACAACCATCTCTGCCGCTCAGTATTTTCCCAATGTTCCGGCCATTTTTATCTGCCATGATCATACCGCCTGGACGGACAAGGCGCCTCTTCATCCCCACATTCGTCGCTATTTTGGAGTCAGCCGAGTTTGTGTAGAACGATTAATTAAAGACGGAGTGTCCCAAGACAACGTCAAATTATTACCCAATTTCGTCGACACAAGACGATTTTTGCCGCGCTCACTGCTTCCGAAGCGTCCACGTCGGGCTCTGGTCTTTAGCAACTATGCTAATGCCCAAACTCACCTGCCGGCGGTCACCGAAGCTTGCCGGCGAGCCGGGCTGGAACTGGATGTGCTCGGCGCAGGTGTCGGCAAACCAGTCTCCCGGCCGGAAGATATTCTGGGAAATTATGACATTGTGTTCGCTAAAGCCAAAGCGGCGTTGGAAGCCATGGCTGTGGGAACAGCAGTTATTCTTTGTGACTTTAGTGGTGTCGGCCCAATGGTCACATCAGCCGAATTTGACGAATTACGACCCCTTAACTTTGGTTTTCAGGCGCTTTACTCCCCCCTTCAACCCGACCTCATCCTGCACCAGATCGCTCGATACGACCCACAGGATGCGGCCAGGGTGCATACTTTACTTCGCGCCAGAGCCAACCTGGAGCAAGCCGGACTGGGTCTGGTGGACATATATCGGGAGGTAATTGAGGAACAAAAGACTGCGTCGCCACTCCTTTGTGAAAAACGAATAGAAATAAATCAGTTTTGGCTGAGGTTATCAATATGGCTATATAAGTTATGGGCATTATTTGCGACCTGGGTGGGTGGTCGTCGTCTATCCAGGCTAACCAGTAAATATGTTATATTCTCTATTATAAATAACATAGCAAAACTGCTGAATAAAATTCGTATTTAATTAGTGCTTAGTGCGTATGTTATATTTTTTCACCACAAAAAATCATTTTATATCCTTCTCTCATTAGACCGCCCTTTCCGATGTCTAAGGACGAAGTAAAGATTCTGCTAAAAAAACACCTGGATCACCTGAGCCGGCCATGTAACGCCTTCTTTACCTCCCATCCACGAAGCATCCTAACTAATAAGTCGTGTTCGGCACCTCATTCCATTTATGAAAATTTCATGCGTTGACCCCGATCAAATTTCATTTGACATTTGCCCCTTTTTGTTATTTATGCTATATCTTGTTGTTATCTTCAGCAATTCACGGTCGGGAGGAGTCATAATTTTGTAAATGGAGCCGCTTGCAAAACTCTTCGAGAGGTTTTTTCTTAACTTAGTGCATACCCAAAATATGCCATATTAGTCCTGCTTTTTTGTTGTATTATATGATATTATATAGTATAATAGCTCTCAATATACAAGCTATA
>JADFYC010000017.1 GCA_015233295.1 Deltaproteobacteria bacterium
CAAAATACAATGTAATACCCACATAAAATCGCCAGCAATTCCGTACTCAGCCGTAGCTGGATATCCCATTCAAAGGAAATGACTTTGGGGGCCGTCCGACCTCCTGACCATTCTGCTGACACGTAACATACCGTATTTCCTAGGGCAACGCCCTGGGTAGGGGCGGCGACTATACAAAATACCATGTAATACCCACATAAAATCGCCAGCAATTCCGTACTCAGCCGTAGCCGGATATCCCATTCAAAGGAAATGACTTTGGGGGCCGTCCGACCTCCTGACCATTCTGCTGACACGTAACCTGCCGTATTTCCCAGGGCGTTGCCCTGGGCTAACATAGAGCGCCCCGTTGGGGCTTATTCGGAATGGTCTATTTTAAAAAAGTTGGCACGATTGTTCGTCGGCTTAAGTCAATGACATTGCGTTGCATGTTACTCGTTGCATGTTATTCGTTGCTCGATACCGGTCACTGGTAGTTTGATACAGGTTACTGGTTTATTCTTAATAACCGGTTGTGTCCTTGAAACAAGTAACAAGAAACAAGCAACGAGCAACCTGTAACATGCAACCAGAGAGGCACCCGTCCCTTACTCCGCCGGTTTTTTTGACCGACGGTGCTTGTTCGGGAGCCTGGAATAATATGGTTATGGATTTTTCAAGGAGCAGCGGAAAGGTATGAGTATAAGCTGACCGGAATTCAGCCCGAGATCAGGGTCTCCAGGTTATCGGGTCAAGGCCCTTCACGGTCGGCCTGGAGATGATTTTAGAAGATGGCCGGTTTTAAAAGTTTAAAAAGAGATTGTTCATATTTTCTGCATATGTTCAAAGAACAATCACGGGCCAGACCGATGCCGATCAAACGGCAATACAAGGTCAGCGGGTTCAGATAGTGTTGGCACATCATTCGTAAGCGGTTCATGTCGTTGCTCCCATCTGTTGTCAGTCAATCGGAACTGGATTGATGCAGTTTTCCCGGCCCGGTCAAAGCAGTCGGAGCCAAAACAAAAAGCCACGGGCAGACCACCCATGGCTTCTGTAGGGAAAATAGGTCACTCAGTAGCTGGGGCCGTCTTTGTTTGGCGCATTAGTTTTCAGTGAGCAATAAATGTAAATCAAGATGTCGTCCTCAGAGAAAAGGTGGTTGCAGATCAAACAGGGCTTCAGCCGGTGTTTCTGAATAAGGTTTTGATGTTTGATTATATTATCGACACTGGGGAGCAAGAACTTTAGCTGGAGTATGAAGTATTGTTTATCTGGTTACAGGGGTAAGGACTTTTGCGTCTCCGTTTACCTTTATAGAATGCAATTCTGATGCCGGACATGAACGGTTTGACATTACAAAAATTTAACAATTAAGATCAATAGATTAAGACAAGGACAGCCGAACCCAGACACGTTTTGATCTCCTCGGATAGGTAGAAAATGACACATCTCGTCACTTTTTTGCCTCACAGTGTTATTTTCCTGAACACCGTGTTCACAAAAGTTAACACCATGGTCAACTGCTCAAGAATCTCCGTTCTATTTTGTGTTCGTTGGCGTGGTTACGTTTTCTTCATCCAATTGATATCCGGATGAATCTGCACAGCCTTATTAACGGCCCTGGAAGCATCGGTTTCTGGTGCTCGTTACCGGCATTCGTTGAACAAAAATGCAACATGTAACAAGAAACATGCAACATCATCTCGAAAAGGGACAATTATGACCATTCGAGGTATAAATCTACATCCCCCACACGCCGGCCTTATTTGCCGCGGCTCTTTCTTGGGCCCTGGTATACCTGTCGGCATTGGGATGATCAGTGTCTTGGGGGTCGGCCACGGCCAGGCCCCGTTCGATCAGGCTGAGTCCATAATCCTGCCCGTCGATAAAAACATATCCTTGCAATTCGTTCGCCGAATTCCGCTGAGGCGCGGCAAATTTGACGATAATCTGACGCCCGGCCAAACCTTCGGCTTCCCCCCTGGCGGTTTCGCCGGCAATCATGAGGTTATTCTTGGCCACGGCCAGGCTCTTGGCCAGCAAGGTCAATACCTTACTCTTATTCGCCGGGAAAGCGATTATTCCCCGGACGTTAAGCTTCTCAGGAGCAGGGTCGCCACCCTTGAGAGATGGAATAATCAAAGTCCCGGCGTCTTCCGCCCGGACCACCGTTGTCTTCAATTCTTCGGAGACGTCCGAGGACAGGGCCACCCAGTAGCCGGTCATCAAGACCATGGTCATGGCCAATAAAATTGTCTTCCGCACCATACCGCGGCCTCCTCTCATCATGCCTCAGGTGAAACTCGACCGGCCTCCCTCGTGTCCTGGATGTGGCAGCCTACCGCTCAACCGATCATCCATTGGTTCCCATCATACAGACTGGATCCGAAAAATCAAGCACACGGTATAAAATTTTCGGGCATTATTTGCGCGGGGAGCTGTTGGGTTTGTGAGACATGGCAGGAGGCAGGTTGGGTGGGGTTCGTTCAAAATTGAATGCAGGCTTGGCTTGATTAGATTTGGTAGATCAGGCTTCCCGGCTGATTCTCAAAATTACAATTGCTTTAGAATTTGATTGCTTTGGAATTCAAAATATGCTAATCTATGATGTCTTTATTGGTGGTATTTATTATCTACTTTTTTGTTTCATGAGGTTTCGTCATGGCTCGTCATCACTTTAAGGTACTATTGGAATTTGATAAAACAGATAATTTATGGGTCACCTATGTCCCCGGCTTGAATTACCTGTCTACGTTTGGCGAGACCAGAGAAGAGGCGTTACAAAACACCCGTGAGGCTATAGCCGGTTATTTTGAAGCAGCCGAAAAAGAAGGGATGCCGATTGATGTTACTTCGTCGGAACCGGAATTAGTGCATACCTTAACGCGCTTAACCTGACGAGCAACCGCATGAGCGTTTGGCGGGACTCCGAAGTCTTTCATGGTCGCTGTTTACAGATTAGCTTTTCATCCGACGGAGAAAGGTATGAAACTGCCTTCATGGTTTAGGTTTATCTGGTGGCTTCTCATCAGCGGACTCACGGCTTGGTTGTTCTACAAGCGTGTTCCAGCGATCGTGGCCGGGCACCCAGCCCTGATAGATGTTTTCATCTTCATTGTTCTTGTAGCCCTTCTTCTGGCGCCCATTTTTCAGGAAGTGTCTTTTTTTGGGCTCAAGTTCAAACAAGCCATCGATGATTTCCAAAAACAGCTATCTACTCAGCTGAGCATCTTCAAGGCAGAAATACAGACCACGATAAATACCAGCAGCAACGTGAGTGTGACCATTCCACCATCTCCTGCCGACGATCAGCTACCGGAGCTCGAAAACAGAATAAATAAGGCTGTCTCGCAGGCCCTAGAGGAACAAGGATTCGAGACGCCAAGACAAAGCGGTAAGGCCGAACCTGAGATCGACGATAGAGCCATCTATCTGTTCACAGTCCGGCACGCAATTGAAGCAAAGCTGCGAGGTATTGCCAAGTTTTCAGAGCCCTTAAACAGGACGCCCTTGGGTATAAGTCGGCTAACAAAGCTATTAGTTGAGCAGGAATTGCTACATCCGAAAATAGCTAACGCCATCAAAGCGATATACTCCGTTTGCTCTCCGGCTATTCACGGTGAGCCAGTAACAGATGCTCAGGTTCAATTCGTACAAGACGTTTCACAGCAAGTATTGCAAGCTTTGGTGGAGATTGAGCGTCTAATAGCTGGTTCACCAAACGCTGCAGAATCACGTCGATGAGAATTGACCTTGGACTTCTTATTACCGCATAGATAAAGGGCCTCTTAGTCATAAAGAGCCGGTCGACACTCTCAGCCGAGCAAAAATCAAAAACGGCCAAGTTATCCGGTCCTGAAGGTGGTCAAACAAGCTAGCCCTTGACAGGAATATTTTGTTTCATTTTTCCGCCGGTTGTGTTATGATTTAAAGGAGATTGATTCATTTGCTGTCACCTGCCAGAGGTTATGAACATGCCGACCAAGACCTTCGAGCAAGTCAAAGGAAGCGAGTTCCCCGCCGGCTTGCTGGAAAAATTTGGTTTCTTTCCAGATCAAATTTTTAACATTACCTTCGAGGTAGTCGAGAAAGATGCGGGCAAAGTGCACAGCGAAGAAGCGAGAGACTCCATAGAGGAAAGCGTAATTTCGTTGCAACTGGCTATGCGGGGCATGGAAGATGACGACGAACCCGAATATACTTTAGCCGATCTCAAGGAACGCTGGAATTAATGAAATCATCAGCCAAAGGACACGGGCATGGAACTGCAAACCACGATCAGAGACTTCCCAAACAAAATAAGCAGCCTAAACCTACCGCCGGACACGTCTATCCGGGTAGTGATAGAACTTGGTGAGACACCGGGGGAGAAAATTGAAGCCGGGGATGAAGTTGCGGAAAAGAAAGGCCGATGGGCCCAGGTGGCTGAAGAATTGGCTGCGGCAAATGTTTTAGAAGGCAGATCAGAAGAGGTAAATAAACTCTTTAGAGAATTCCGGGACAATTTTTCTTTTGAGCGAAAATGAGAAAATATCTTCTTGATTCCAATATAATTTCATATTTATACGACGCTAAATCTCCCTTTCGGGATGCGATAAAGAAAAATCTTACATCTGTTGCTGAAGAAGATGAAGTTGTGGTTTCAATCTTGACGATTTATGAACATTATTATGGTATGGCCAAAGCAGAAAGCGCCAACGATGCCGATCTTGTTGAGAGATTAGAAAAAGCTTGCAGTATTCTTTTAAAAAAATTCCCGATACTCCCTTTATCAATCGCCGGAGCGAAAGAATTTGGAAAATTAAAGGATGAGTATCGCAAAATATTAGAAAAAGTGATAACAAAAAAGAAAGACTTGAAAAAACATTTGGAACGAAAAAGCATCGACTTGATGCTTGCCGGCAGCGCCATTGCCGAGAACGCCATTTTTGTCAGTAATGATGAAATATTTGAAACAATCAAAGAAATGCGTCCGGACTTCCGGCTGGAAAATTGGACGCGATAGTCAATCACCCCCACCGATTCCCAATTACCCTTCAAAACCGATCCTCAATCACTCCTTCCCCAACACCTCCAACCACAATCCGGCCAAAACTACGTGGAGTAGACCGGGCTGCCGTACCCAAACCAACGCGGCACGGCCGCAATACTCCCGGTCGCCTCCCTTTTGAAGATTCCCAGCCGGGGATAGGCACACCATTGACCAGGCCACCGTCTTAATACCCCGGAGGGGTTACCCAATCTAGCCCAGGGTCAACGAAGTGCCACCCTGGGGAAGGACACGCACGCCAAAGAGTCAATTGTAACCGTCCAAAATATTACATGCCACGAAAGGAGGTGGCTCAGGGATTTCTTAACGATCCCGCCAGTCCGGTGTCTTCTTCTCCAAGAATGATTTGATCCCGTGCTGGGCGTCTTCGGTCAGGAGATTCATGACCATGGTGGGTTTGGCTACTTCATAGGCTTTGCTGTCGGGCTGGTCCACCTGGGCGTAGAAGGCCCGCTTACCGATGGCGATGATCATCCGGCTGGACACGGCGATCTGCTCGGCCAGTTCTTCGGTGGCCTTGGTCAGGTCATCGGAGGAGACGACCCGGTTGATCAGGCCCAGGTCCTTAGCTTCGGAGGCGGAGACATACCGGCCGGTCAGGAGCATCTCCATGGCCGCTTTTCGGCCGATGGCCCGTGTCAGAGCCACCATGGGACTGGTGCAGAATACGCCGATCTTGACGCCGGGGGTGGCGAATCTGGCCCCTTCTTCAGCCACGGCCAGGTCGCAGGCGGCCACCAACTGACACCCGGCCGCAGTGGCGATGCCGTGGACCTGGGCGATCACCGGCTGGGGAATATCATGGATGAGTTGCATCATCTCGGTACAGTTATCAAAAATAGCCTGGTATTCCTTGACTCCGTGATCAATCATCTCCACCAGATAATGGCCGGCGCAGAAATGCTTACCAGCCGCCTTGATGATCACTACCTTAACCGACTCATCCTGGGCCACCCGAGATAAGGCGTCGATCATCTCCCCGATCATGGTCAGGGACAGGGCGTTTATTTTAGAGGGATTATTTAAGGTCAGACAACCGATAGGGCCGGTCGTGGAAAAGAGAATCTCGGTGTATTCCATGAACATCCTCCTGAGGATTAGTTTGGCGCAACTAATTTACCTGCTCGGTGGTTAGCTCCGGCAGAAAATAGCTCAAGCCGGAATTGACGGGAATCGTTTTTCTTTGGCCAGCCGGTAAATCCGTTCATAGGTCGCGGCTGCCCGGTCCCAGGCGTACTGCCCGGCCATGGCGGTCAGCATCAACTTCTGCCAGACGTCCTTATCTTCTTCATACACGGACAATGCCCAGACGACGGTATTGTAGATGGCGTCGGGAGTCAGATCAAAAAATTTGAATCCCCACCCGGTGCCGGTCAGAGGATCATAATTCTCCACGGTGTCATCCAGTCCGCCGGTAGCCCGGACAATCGGCAAGGTCCCGTAGCGGAGACTGTAGATCTGGTTCAGGCCGCAAGGCTCGTAACGTGACGGCATTAAAAACATGTCTGACCCGGCCTCTACCAAATGGGCCACGGAGTTGTCATAGATCATCTTAACGCCGAGCCTTTCGGGATAAACGGCCGCGAAGAAATTCATATCGCGTTCATAACGGGGTTCCCCCGTCCCGATAACAGCCAACTGGATATCCAACTTTAGCAACCGGTCCATCGTGGCCATCAGCACATCCGTCCCTTTTTGGAAAACCAGCCGGGAAACCATCCCAATCAAGGGAACGTCCGGATTCACGGGCAGCCCAAAACATTCTTGGAGGGCGGCCTTGCACACCGCCTTGCCGGTCAAGTCATCCGCCGAATACTTCTGCGGGATGTAGGGATCAACCTCAGGGTTCCAATCATCATAATCAACACCATTGATCACCCCATAGATGTCCCTGCTCCGCTCCCTCAATAGGCTGTCAAGCAAGTAGCCGAACTCAGGGGTTTGAATCTCGGTTCCGTATTTCTTACTGACCGTGGTGATCAGGTCGGCGTAAACCAGTCCGGCTTTGAGGAAGTTGAGGCAATCATAATACTCCAAATCTATCGATGTGAAATGGTCCCAACCCAACTGGGTCCAATAGAGATTACTCTTATGAAAAATCCCCTGGTACCCCATATTATGAATGGTCATGATCGAGGCAGTGTTCTTGAAGGTGTCGTCATGCAGATAATGGGTCTTTAAAAATACCGGCACAAAGCCTGCCTGCCAGTCATTGCAGTGAATGATGTCCGGTTCCAAATGCAACGCCTTAATTAACTGCAACGCAGCTCGAGAGAAAAAAATGAACCTTTGAGCGTTATCGGGATACTCCGCCCAGTATTCATGATAGATCCCCGGCCGGCCGAAATAGATATCATGCTCGATAAAGTAAACCGTCAGACCGATTTCTCGCTCGGCCCAGAGCACGGAACACCAGTCTTCGCTCGACCCCATGGGGACGCCCAGACAATCCACCGCGGTTTGCAGCGGATGCGGCGTAGTGTCAATATGACGTCGATAATAAGGCAAAATAACCGTAACCTGATGTCCGCGTCTGGACAATTCCAGGCTGAGGCCGTCCACCACATCGGCCAAACCACCGGTCTTCACAAAAGGCCAGTATTCAGGCGCCACCTGAACAATATTCATCATTATTCCTTTTCATCAACCAGCAAAAAACCTAACCTGTGGCCTAGTCCGGAAAAACTCCTATCTGCCTCGGGTGATGGCGGCAGCGGTTGGATTGCCCCGCCACTCTTCTCCAATCTGATCATCGCCCGGCGATAAAAATTTTGAATTCGCCAATAGTTAAGTTCAACGTTAAGTCCTCCGGCCAAATCCAACACCCGATGGATATCTTCCACCATGGCAAGGTCAAGCGGGGGTTTCAAATCTTCCAGACACCTTTCGCAGACTTCAGTCAGGCTCTTGCCCAATCTGAAGAGATGCCTTCCTGGTCCCCAAGGTTTCAATTCTTCATTGGCCGCCTCGATATTGCTCCAATCCAGCCTCCCCGTCCCTTTGGGAGCATTCATGAATTCATTTAATCGGTATGCCAAATCGTCGACATAAACAGCCCCGGCAATAGAAACAAAATATTCGGGAACTGGGACATCCAGGTTTTTCAAAAACGCCATTAAGTCTTTGTTCTGGATATAGAGTTGTCGGAATGTTTCCTTGAGTTCTTCAAAGTCTTGTAAGGCAATTTTGAGCACCGCTCTTCGTCTAGGCCCGACGGGCATCCGGCCCAGGGACATGACTGGAGATTTGAAAAAGGCTTCCATCCGGTTTTCCAAGACACTGAAGGACAAAGTTTTAAAAGGCTCAATAAGGGAATCTTTTAAGGCTTTAAACTGCCTTTCAGGCGTTACCCGGCAAGTGTGGCAGGTTATTTCATGGCCGCCTTGGTAAACGGCGGCGTACAAGAGTCTGTGTTTATCGATGGTTCGACGATCAGTTATGGCCACCTGCCCCAAAGATAGAACCGCCCCGGCGTTTTCCCGCCGCATATGTTCTTCCTTTTTTATGTCAAAACAGTACAGCCGATCACCATTGCCCAGGCCCTCTAAAACCGTCTCAATGGCAAACTGGCCGGCCACCTCTTCAGGATCGACGCGATGGGGGGCTACCAATTTTTCATCAACATCCCGACCAGTCCCGTAAGCGGGATCATTTGACGGCGCCTGGGCCAGGCCGGCCAAAAATTCCTCTCGAAGTCCTTTAGCCCCAAAGCCTTCAGCCAGATCAATGGACCGGTCGGCATACGCGATGACCTGGGATGACTCAAGCCCGGCGATGTCGTCAAAAAACCACCCACAACTGGTGTACATATACATGGCATACCGCTGCATCTCGAGTAGAGACAGCGCTGCGGTGAAATCGGCTTCGGTCAGATTCTTGCCCGTGACTCTATTGAGAAAAGTAGTTTGAACCGAGTTAGACGGAGTAAGCAAGCAAGTAATGTATTCATTTCGGACCTTCCAGGGATCTCGAAAATACTTGCGGCCCTCCTGTTCAAAAATAGTATCTAACCTTCTTTTCAACCAGTCCATGGCCTCTCTGAGGGGCCGCCGCCATTTCTGATGATATTGTCCATTGAACTTACATCCACAATCTTCCGACCAGCGTCCCAGGCCATGGGCGCAACTCCAGGAGGTGTTCTCCTCTATTTCCACTTCATATTGGGGCGGAAACTTGGCTAGAAATTGGCCGAAGTTGGTCAGGGTCAGTTCCTTATTCTTCAGAGCTAAATGAATGGCATAGGCCAGGGCCATCTCACCAAACTTGTGATGGTGGCCATAGGTCTCACCGTCGGTGGCTAGGCAGAGCAAAGCCGGGCCCTTACCTTGAATAGGGGCGAAATGTTCCATCATCCGGCCTAAATAATGACAACCCGATTCCAGTAGACGGTTGAAGGCCACATCGCGGGAAATACTCCCGTGGTAAAAGAAGATATTGATTACCTTACCGTCGCCCAAACGGCATAAGAATGGTCTGGAAATATCAACCGAACCATCGGAAACGTCTTCCCACACGGTGGAACCCAACCGTCGCACCCGCCGGGCCTGGTGCGGGGCCAGGATGGTGTAGGCAATTCCCGCCCCGGCCAAAACCCTCAACGTCGCGTTATCCACCGCCGTTTCGGCCAGCCACATTCCCTCCGGCGCCCGGCCGAAACGATATCTGAAATCCTCAATTCCCCAAACTACTTGGGTTATCTTGTCCTGTTGCGTGGCCAGCGGCATGATGATGTGGTTGTACACCTGGGCGACGGCATTGCCGTGTCCGCCAAATCTCTTGATAGACACCGCATCGGCCCGAATAATGTCTTCGTACACATCAGGATGAAACTTAGCCATCCAAGAAAGCAGCGTGGGGCCAAAATTGAAACTTATATATTCATAATTGTTAATTATTTTGATAATCCGGTTTCGGTCATCCACGATTCGGGCCATGGCGTTCGGGCCATAACACTCAAAGGTGATCCGCTCATTCCAGTCATGGTAAGGAGCCGCTGAATCCTGAATCTCCAGATGCTCCACCCAAGGGTTTTCTCTTGGCGGCTGGTAAAAATGACCATGCACAATCAAATAATTCATAATCCTTCTCTTCAAGTTCGGGTTCGACCAGGAAGGCCCTGACCAGGCAACCGCGCCGTTTCTTCCGGGTGCCTTCCACGCCAGCGCGCTTGTTCTTGGGGTCCAGGCAACAACTCAACTATACATAAATGTTTCAAAAAAACATCATAAAAATGTTAATTCCAATGAAAACTTCCCCTTTGGACTATCTTTGACAGCATATTATGTGCCAAATCCACCTCACCGACCACTATACAAAGTCTGAAAATGAAAAACCGCTGCTTTTTCTCCGTTATGCTTTTTTCGGCATAGGAATCCCGCTTCGACATCTTCAGCTAGTACATTCACTGCTCATATTGAAGTTTTTTTGGGTTGCAGGCGAACGCCCTAATATGCTAAACAAAGAATGGGATGAGCCTACCCGGCCATAAATCCTGATCAAAATTACCAGCAACCGGATATTGAATGAAACCCGAAGGTGGAAGGAGGCACCCTGATGAAAAGTTTGCTTACTATTTCAATCGTTTTACTAGGAGCTCTAATGCTGAGCAGCGGTCTAACTCTGGGGCAACAACCAGGACCGCCGCCGGGACAAGCAGGCCCGCCCGCCGCTCCCAAATCACGGTGCCCGGAACTCTTTAAGGTTCTAGATACAAACCACGATGGCAAGGTCACCCTCGATGAATTCAAATCCGCGCACCACCGGGGAGATGCGGAACAGACGTTCAAGGCCATGGACACCCAAGGCAAGGGTTACTTGACGCCGGAAGAACTCTGCGGCAAAGGGAAAATGCATCCGGGGCAATAAAATATCGATTCCCCAGTTCCGACATTTTGCCCGATCATGACTTGTTATTTTGGCACTATTAAGTTACCTGATACTCCTTACCGGTTGCGATTGTTCTAATCATGCACCCGGCAACGAGTAATCTGTAACCAGCCACCAGCGACAAGTAACCAGCAACAAGAATCAAGCAACCAGAAACGATAAGAAAAAGGGAAGATCATGGTTCCAGCTACCCGGACACCCGAGTCAAAGCCAAAGCAAGAATCTGCCGTTACCCCTAAATCAAATGCCGTGCTGGTCATTGGCGGTGGCGTGGCCGGCCTCAAGGCGGCGACAAATCTGGCCCAAGCCGGGATATCGGTCATATTGACCGAACAAACGCCGGCTATCGGCGGGTATCTGCATCAACTCGACCGCACCTTCCCGACAAACAATTGTGACATCTGCACCCTGGCCCCGGACCTGGAGCGGCATACCCGGGAGGCAGCCATAAAGATAATGACCATGACAGAAGTCAAAGGGGTGGTTGGTGAGCCGGGCGCTTTCTCCGCCTATCTGGCTACGGTTCCCAGATACATCAACTTGGACAACTGCACGGCCTGCGGCAAGTGCTTATCCGTTTGCCCGGAAAAAGCCGTCCGGTTAAGCCCTGGTTTTGATCTCCGGGCGGAGACCTGTCTGCGTTATCCCCGGTCTATCCCAATGGCCTATTCCATTGACATGAAACGATGCACCAAATGTGGTTTGTGTGTAGACGCCTGTCCCGTATCGGCCATAGATTTGGCGGAAACACCCCAGGAGACCAAGGTGCAAGTGGGGTCGGTTATCCTGGCCTGTGGGGGAGAGTTGTTTAATCCCGGTCCGATCAGCGCATATGGCTACGGCCGCCTGGCTAATGTGGTCACCGGCCTGGAATTTGAACAACTGTTGACTGCTTCAGGGCCCACCCAAGGTCGGTTGATCCGGCCGTCCGACCAAAAACTACCGGGCAAGGTGGCCTGGATTCAATGCGTCGGGTCAAGAAACTTCCATCCCGCAGGGAACAGCTATTGTTCCAGTGTTTGCTGTATGTATGCCGTTAAGGAGGCTACGCTGGCCCGAGAGCGGTGCCTCCCGGATTTGGCCACTACCATTTTCTATATGGACATGCGGACATGCGGCAAAGGTTATGAAGCCTACTACCGTCAGGCGGAAGAAAAGCATCACATCCGGTTCATCAGAGCCCGTCCCGGAGCCATTGAGGAGGATGACCTGACCAAGGATCTAAGCATCACCTATGAGGATGACGCCGGTGATTTGGCCACCGAGACCTTCGACATGGTGGTGCTGGCCAACGGCTTTCAATCGGCCCCGCATTTTGCGGCACTGGCCAAGAACTTAGGTGTGAGCTTAGACAGCCACGGTTTTGTCGAGACAAACCTTCTGGCCCAAACAGCCTCATCCCGGCCGGGAATCTATGTATGCGGCGTGGCCCAAAGCCCGAAGGACATCCCGGAATCAATAGTCCAGGCGGCCGCGGCGGCTTGTCAGGCGGCCCGGCACATGCCGACCCCACATGAGCTTCCACCTTCTGATAAAAATCCGGTCTCGGAACGGGGTGTCAACGGTGAACCGCCCCGGGTGGGCGTGTTCGTCTGTGAATGCGCGGGTGAGATCAATGACGTGATCGACACCGTGGCCCTGTATGATTATGCCCGAAAATTGCCCCAGGTGGTGGCCGGAAGCGTCTTGACCTTCGGTTGCTCCCCGGATGGTCTGCAAATCATCGCCGAAGTCATTGCCAAAAGCGACCTCAACCGCGTCGTCCTGGCCGCCTGTTCACCCCGGTCTTATGGACCTCTGTTCAAAAATGTCTTGCGCCAGGCCGGAATAAACAACAATTTTATTGAACTAGCCAATATTCGGGAGCAAGCGGCCTGGGTCGATATGGAAGACAAGCCGGCTACCTCCCAGAAGGCTAAGGATTTGCTCAGGATGGCCGTAGCCAGGGTGTCTCAGGCCATCCCGGTCACCCACCAGACACGGCGGATAGCCCAAAACGCCTTGGTAGTCGGCGGAGGACCGGCTGGGATGAACGCGGCCTTGAGTTTGGCCGATCTGGGCATTCAAGTCTATTTGGTGGAGAAGTCAGACAAATTGGGTGGTCAGGCCGGAATGATTCTACGCAGCCTGGCCGGGGACGACATCCAGAAGTATTTAACTAAATTGATTGACCGGGTTGAGTCCCATGATCGGATCAAGGTTTACCCCGAGGCCCGGGTGGTCCAATTCGCTGGTGAATCTGGTACCTTCAGGTCTGTTATCGAGACTGACGACACCGGCCGGGTAGTTCTCGAACATGGGGCCGTCATTATCGCCAGCGGCGCTCAACCAAAACGTCCCTCCGGCTACCGTTACGACCAATCACCGGCCGTGCTCACCCAGATGGAGTTGGAAGACATCCTGATCAATCAGCCCGACCGAGCCGGTCAGTTGCACCATGTGGTCATGATCCAGTGCGCCGATTCCCGTACCCCGGAAGACCCGGATTGTAATCGCATTTGTTGCACCAAGGCCGTCAAAAACGCTCTTTTACTTAAGCAACTTAATCCCCAAGCCCGGATCATGGTCCTCAACCGGGACATCCGGACCTATGGCTTTTATGAAGACTACTATCAGGCAGCCAGAGAACAAGGGGTCTTGTTCGTTCATTATACCCCAGACCAAAAGCCCGAGGTCCTCCCATTCGGCGACAAAGTGCTGGTCACCTTCCGGGACACCATTCTGGGCCGGGACATCATAATTGAAGCCGACGTCCTCGCCCTGAGTGTCGGGATGAAACCTCAACTGGAAAACATGGACGAATTAACCGGGGTGTTCCGCCTGCCCCTAACGGCTGAGGGATATTTCCTGGAAGATCATATCAAACTTCGGCCGGTGCAATTGCCCCATCCCGGCATGTTTGTCTGCGGCACAGCCCATTCTCCCAAGGACATCGGCGAAAGCATCACCCAGGCCCTGGCGGCCGCGGGCGAAGCCTATGCATTATTGGCCGAAGGGATCGTGGAAGAAGTGACCGGCCCGGCCTACGTCACTCCGGGCTTGTGCGCCGCCTGCCTGACCTGTGTCCGCGCCTGTCCTTACCATGTGCCCTACATCCGGGAGGGTGCCTCGTACATCGACCCGGCCGAATGCCGCGGCTGCGGCGTCTGCGTCACCGAATGCCCGGCCAAAGCCATCCAACTGCCGTCTTTGACCGATGACCAATTGACGGCTCAAGTCGAGGCGCTGTTGGAATGATACCCTAACAGGTTATCGTCGCATGGGTGATTCCGGCCAGAAAGTTGAGGATCAAATGAAAAAGAAAACCGCCGGCAGCAAAAAAGCCGCAAAAGGACCGGACGGCATCACGGCCATTACCGTGGGCGGCTTTAAATCCATTGTTGAGCCGACTCGGATCGAAATTCGGCCCCTAACCATATTGGCCGGAGCCAACAGTTCCGGTAAATCAAGTATCATGCAGCCGTTGCTCCTACTCAAGCAAACCTTGGAGGCCAGCTTCGATCCCGGCCCGCTGCTGTTGGATGGTCCCAATGTGAGGTTCACTTCAGTGGATCAATTGTTGTCTAAAGGCACAAAAGGAACTATCACACACACCTTTCATGTCGGAATTGAAACTGGCGATTTTTCAATCAGCTTTCATTTCGAGAAAAAAAGGAACAAACGCGGTTTTATCATTCAACGTCTGGAGTATGTCAGTGAGGATAACAAAATTGTAGTACGACCCGACATGAAAATTGAAGAGACATTATCGCTTGTTCCTCAAAAACTCAGAAAAATATACGAAGATTTGAAACAGAATGAAAAAAAGACTCCAAAGTGGTCAATAGCACGAAATCGGTTCTTTCTGGGAATCATCTTAGCGTCTGAGAATAAGAAGGGGGCTGTCTCACCTCTCGCCATCTTAGCCCCCGACAGGATAATTGAACCATATATCAGTCGCCTGATTCATCTTCCTGGCTTACGAGGAAATCCAGAACGAGCATATCCATCAGCAGTTTTCATGACAAGCTTTCCCGGCACCTTTGAACATTACGCCGCCAGCGTCATCGCGAACTGGGAGGAAGTTAGAGATGATAAATTATCTCAGTTAGCAACCTGGTTAGAAACGTTAGGGCTAACTTGGGGGATAGAGGCCAAATACATAGATGACACCCGGATCGAATTGCGGGTCGGGAGATCGCCCAAAAGAACTAGAGCTAGCCGCAAAGATATGGTTAGCCTGGCCGATGTAGGATTTGGAGTCTCACAGGTTTTGCCGGTACTGGTGGCATTGTTAGAGGCGGAGCCGGGACAAATGGTTTATCTGGAGCAGCCTGAGATCCATCTCCATCCCCGAGCGAAGAAGGCTATGGCCCAGATACTGGTGGAGGCGGCCAAACGCGGCGTCCGGATTGTAGCCGAAACCCACAGCTCACTGCTGTTGAGGGGGATTCAAACCCTGGTAGCCAAGGGCGAGATAGACCCGGAAATGATAAAGCTCCACTGGTTCCAACGGAATCACGATGATGGGATGACCACTGTGACCAGCGCGGACATGAAGAAAGATGGGGCCGTAGGCGATTGGCCGGTTGACTTTACCAACGTGATTATAGAGACGGAAAATGAATATCTAAACGCTTCCTAAGGATAATAGATAGATGCCCTTTGTCAAGAAATCGAAGGTACTGGTTATCGACGCTTGCGTGGCCCGGGCAGCGGGCGACGCTTCTTCAACTAATCGGGCGTCCTCTGTAGCACGCGACTGTCTCACCTTGATATTTCAGATTTGTCATCGGGCTGTTTTCACAGGTGAAGTGACCGAAGAATGGGAAAAACATCAGTCAACTTTCGCCAGGGCATGGAAAGGAAAAATGAAGGACAAAGAAAAGAGATTGAGTCGTAACCCAGTACGGCTACCCCGTCTCACCGCCTTCATAGAAAAGTCTTCATGCGAAGAAACAAAACGCGACGCCATGTTGAAAGACGTTCGCCTCATCGAAGCAGCTATGGCCGCTGATAAGATAATAATTCCCTTCGATAACAAGGCCAGAGACCTGTTCAAAGAACTGGCCCGGAAATTCAAATCGATTAGAGCAATCACGTGGATCAACCCGCTCGAAGAAGGAATTGAAGTCCTTGAGTCCCTGGCCGGTGTGACCCGTCATACCGAACACACCCTCGGCGGCCTTGACCCGACTGACAAAAAATAGCCGGACAGGTTGCAGAATATGAGCTGTCAGCCTCGGAAAAAAATAGCCGTGACAGTTACTGCCAGCTCTTACAATAAATTGAAGTTGACGACATGATCCGTATGTAACCAGTATTTATACTTTGTCTTTAATCCTGCACCTTGCTTCAGTGAAACCGTCCCACATTTCTCTACAATAGCCTGCCCTTTTTCAGAGATCAACCAATCCAGAAACTTCTTCACCTCGCCTTCCGGTTTGCCCTTGGTGGCAATATAAAGCGGGCGAAATGCAGTGTACGTCCCAGAGGAAATGTTCCCCACAGTTGGGTCTATCCCATCAAGGGCCAGAATTTTCAAAGATCGTTTTCTGGCGCTGCTTACCCCGGTGATTCCTATGGCCCATTGGTTTTGTTCCACGTTTTCTTCCAACGGACCACTGCTCATGAGAGCTTCGGCAGCCTTCGTGTACTTAGTGTTCACATCATTGAAGAACATTATCCTGCTCACAAAACCGACACCGCTATAATTGTCTTCCCTATCGAAAAAAAGAATCTTCTGGTTTGGACCGCCCACCTGTGACCAATTCGTGATTTTACCTAACAATATCTGCTTCAACTGGTCAGTGGTCAAGGAATTCACCGGATTAGCCTTGTTAACTATAGCTGCAATAGCATCCCAGGCAACCACGGTGAGTAGGACTCCCAACTCCTCCTCCGGAAACTTGTCCGGTAGAGCCGGGCGACAGGTGCCACCCATATCCGCCATGCCCGAATTGGGGAATCTAATGCCTTTGGTCGCACCGCCGCTAGATAGAGATATTTTGACTTTCCCCCCCGTCTCTTTCTCATACTCCTTAACCGCCTCACCCATAAACGCCAATCTCGTGATCCCGCAACCGGTCCACTTCAAGTTCGTCTGGGCCGCGGCAGATGAGTTCAAACACACAACGGCTGCAGCGATCAGAATGAGTCCCGTTAACGCTTTCGAAATTTTTCCCGCAGAAAAACTAAGCATGACTATCTCCCTTCATCCATACTTCCATCATCTTGTTCATTAAGTAACATGCTTCACATCATTGCCTCGACGAAAACGTTGCCTCGCCTCAATAGTCCTGTCGAGATTTTAATCACTAAATTCCCGGTCTTGATCGCAGCCCTTCTCATACCTCATATCCTGAAGCAGGAATGGAGAAGCCATCGGAGCCGCGGCCGAACTACCTTCATGGAATCCTTCTGTTTCCTGTATCTTCCCACCGCCGTTATCATTGCTTTTACCTGTTAGGATCACCAATCTTTCGACCGTACCTTCCATTTCTCTCGCCTGAACGGCCATTTCTTCGGCAACAGCAGTATTTCTATCAGAATTGGCCACGGTCGCCTGTGTCCCTTTTTCGATATCCGCTACAGCCTGAACGATTTGCCCAATCTCCTTAGTTTGCTCATGGGAGGCAAGGTTGATTTCACCGATCAGTTCCTTCACCTTAGCCACGATAGCGGCTACCCGCGAGAATGCCTCGGTTGTCCTTCGGACCAGTGCGACTCCTTCCTTGATATGCACAACCATGCCTTCGATCAACTCCGACGTGCTGCTTGCGGCCTCAGATGAGCGCACAGCCAAACTCTTAACCTCATTGGCTACTACTGCAAACCCAGCCCCTGCTTCACCATATCGGGCGGCTTCAATCGCCGCATTGAGAGCCAAGATATTTGTTTGAAAGGCAATCGCATCGATTGTCTTGACGATCCTGGACGTCTCATCACTTGATGTGGAGATTTGTTCCATGGACGTGGTCAGATCAGCCATAGATCGGCCGGCCGTGTTGACAACAATATTGGCTTCTTCCATGAGCTCATCGGTCTGCCTGGTATTCTCCGTATTTCGCATGGTCATTGAAGCCATCTGCTCCATAGCCGAAGAAGCTTCCTCGATGAACGCCAACTGCTCTGCGCCTGCTTCGGCCAGAGAATGGCTTGACGACAAGACACGGCTGGAGGCCAAAGCCACATGTCCGGCCACCTGACGAACATGATTCGTCAGTCCTTTCAAGAGAGTTGCGATGCCTTTTGTAATTAGGAAAGCCAACAGCAGGCCGGTACCAATTGCCAAAATCCCAACCAGAATTACATTCCGCTTTGTCCCCTTGGCCTTCTCCAGCACATCTACATCAGTTCCAGTATGTTTTCTTATTTCGACGCAGATTTTCCTCAGGATGGACTGGGTTTGCTCAAGAGCGGGGATCGTCTCCAGGGCGTAGGTGCGTTGGCCTTCTCTGACGCCTTCGAGCAAACGTTGGGCCTCGGTTCTGGCTTTTTGGAGCAGTTCACGCATTTGGCCGGCAACAGTTAACGTCTGGGTCTTATAGACTTCCCTGGCCGCATCCTGTCTTAACAAGGCGCCATGAGCTCCGATTGTTCCTTCGAAGTGTTTGAACAGTTGCATTTCTCCAGGGAGAAACTGGTTGGAGAATATCCTTTTGGCCGTTACCTTATTGCCTTCTGACAAGGCCTTCTCGATCTCCTTGGCGGCGCCGAACTCCTTTTCAATCGCCTTCTTCATCTCATCCAAAGGTGCTTTCATGGTCGGACAGCATTCTGCGTACTTGGCGGCCTGATCGGAAACCAGCAACCGTCCAAGAGGGTCTTGACTTAGATCTGCGCTAACCCCAAGCTCTTCGGCTCCTTCCACTATGGCCATACAAACCATCAGGGTCCATTTCCGGTGACTCTCCATTATTTGTTGAAGCCGAACCGCAAAAGCCGGGTCCACGGGCGCATAAACTCTCTGTATTTCCCGTACACTCCGGTGGAGTTTTTCGTGGAGTTCCTTCAGAGGTGCGATCAGTTTAGCCAGGGAGTCGTGCCTGGTGAGGGCCTTCATGGCCGCATCATCGTTCAAAAGACGGCCAACCGGACACTTATTTTCGTCTAACTCAACTGTAAACTCAGCCTGTTGTTGCATCAATCCCTTGTTCAATTCCGATAGCCAGGCTAGAAGGTTCATCTCCAGTTCTGTTAGAGAGGTAGGCAAATTCGGGTCGGCCCGGTGAAAGCGTTCACGGATATGAACAGCCGATTGGAGCAGACTTTTATGAGTGGTTTCGATGGAGTTGAACAGAGGGGCAAGAGCCGGGAATCGCCCTTCGGCATCTTTGCGGGCCTGGCTTTGGAGCCACATGCCGAAAGCGCTCTTCTTTTCGTCCGTTTCGACTTTGAGTTCCGTAATACTTTCATTTGTAAGAAAGGCATTGATCTCTTTTGCCCAGTTAAGTTGATCCACCTCGACCTGAGCAAAGAAAGCATAGAGTTTATTGCCATCAATAACTCCTTTGGCATTATCCATTATACCCTCTATGCCCCCATAGCTCAAAATGACAATAACCACAAACAAACATAGAACCAGGCCGAACCCTGCCATTATCCTCTTGCCGACGCTCATATTCCGCCTAATCATCAGCCAACTCCCGCCATCTTGCCGAAAATGGAACCCCATTCAGTTATTGAATATTCCAATGCCTTAGATTCCTAATGTTTGTATTTTTGTTTTTTTGCAGGTCTTGTCATCTTTAACATATTAATTTTGTTATATATATTTTAGCTTAAGTCTATCCCCCTCGGCTTTTCAAGTTTTTTCGTTCCGATCACACCGCGTCCACCTCAAATTCCTCTATGTGAAGATTTTCATCGGGCTTAATCGTAATGGTGGCACTGAGCCGATTCTGAAATTCACTGACTATCTGACTCTTCTCATCTAGCAGGAGGTCGGCGATAGCTGGGTGAACCGTCACCGTGATCATATTCCCCGACATGTCCACCGCCTCCCGTTCAATATCTCTGAATATCTCGTTACAAATAGTCGTTTGAGATTTCAGGACGCCCTCCCCTTCGCAATAAAAACAAGGCTCACACAAGTACTGATTGATGTTTTCCCTGGTTCTTTTCCGAGTCATTTCAATCAGTCCCAGTTCGGACATCCTGAGAATATTGGTCTTGTGCCTGTCTTTTCTTAGGGCCTCCTTAAGGGCATTGAACACTTTCTCCCGATTGGATTCCTTTTCCAGGTCAATAAAATCAATAACAATTAACCCACCGATGTTTCTTAAGCGGAGCTGATAAGCGATCTCCTTGACTGCCTCCAGGTTGGTTTTTAGAATGGTCTCCTCAAGGTTTCTCTTACCCACATAGCGGCCGGTATTGACGTCTATGGCCACCAGGGCTTCCGTGTTCTCGATAACGATGTACCCTCCCGATTTAAGCCAGACCTTCTTGGCCAAGGCCCGGCTTACCTCCATCTCTATGCCGTAGTTGTCAAAAATGGGTTCCGGATCTTCATAAAGCTCTACCGAATACTTTAATGACGGCATAAAGGTGTCGATAAAGTTCAGAATGCGCTCATATTCCTCCCGTGAATCGATGATCAACCGGTCAACCTCTTTGGTAAACAGATCCCGAACCGACCGCAAGGTGATATTCAAGTCCTGATGAATCAAATGTGGGGCGGAAGAAGCCTGGCTTTTCTTTTGGATCGTTTGCCATAGTCTGGTCAGAAAACTCATCTCAGCCGCGATCTTTTCCTCTTCCACCTCCTCGCAAGCCGTCCGGGCGATCAGGCCCACCTGGTGCGGCTTTATCCTTTGTAGAATATCTTTGAGGCGCCGCCGTTCATTTTCATCTTCGATCCTACGGGAAATACCGATGTGTTCGACCATCGGCATCATAACCAGGTGACGTCCCGGCAACGAGATATGGGAGGTAATGCGCGGCCCTTTGGTGCCCAGCGGCTCTTTGGATATCTGGACCAGGATATCCTGCCCCTCATGGAGGAGATCTTCGATCCGAAAGGGAACGACGTCCAAATGATTACATTCAGGTGGTTCAGAGTCATC
>JADFYC010000180.1 GCA_015233295.1 Deltaproteobacteria bacterium
GAATAATAGCCTGATAGAATGATCCGGCCCAACCGGCGGAAGAGTTGTTTCAGGTGGGATTAGCCTCTTATTAAATGATAATTATGTATTAAAAGGGGAATCGGTGACTGAACATTACCTTCTATGGCTTATGACGTTTGTTTTTGGGTTGGTGGTCGGTAGTTTCTTGAATGTTCTGATCTACCGCCTCCCCAAGGGGGAATCCATTGTCAGGCCTGGCTCCCATTGTCCTTCCTGCCAGGTGCCAATAAGGTTTTATGACAATATCCCGGTGCTAAGTTTCTTGTGGTTGAAAGGCCGATGCCGGGCTTGTGATGCGACTATCTCCTGGCGTTATCCCTTAGTAGAATTTATCTCCGGTTTGTTTGCCCTGGCCGCGTTTCTCCGATTTACTCCGGTTTGGGCCGCGCTCATCTATTTTACGTTTTGCGCTGCCCTGATCGTAATCACCTTTGTCGACTTAGATACTCAAACTATCCCTTTTCTCATCGCCGTGCCGGGTATCCCCGTGGGAATGTTGGCGGCTGTGGTGCTGCCCGGCATTACATTCATCGATTCGCTCTGGGGAGTGCTCTTGGGCGGTGGAGTCCTGTTTGCTGTGGGCTGGATTTACAAAAGAATCTCCGGAATTGAGGGGATGGGGTTCGGCGACGTGGAGTTACTGGCCATGATCGGGGCTTTTGTGGGACCACGGGGAGTGGTGATTACTATTCTGGTCTCCGCCTTGTTAGGTTCGATTATCGGCCTGACGGTTATGGCGGTCCAAAAGCGAAACTTCAAATACGCCATACCCTATGGTCCGTTCTTGTCTATTGGGGCTATCGCCTACTTATTTTGGGGCGATTCAATTATCACCTCTTACTCAAGGATGATGCAAAACCTATGGCGATGAAAAAATCTTCCCTAAGCCTCCGGTTTCAGGTAGTGGCAGGCATGACTTTGCTCATGCTGGCGGCCATTTTTTTCATCAACGTCATCATCCTCCGCCTCGCCGAGGATGATATTTTGCGCCAAAAAGCCGGCCAAATTTCTGCCACCATTTCGACTATCAATCAATCCCTGTTCATCATGACCGGACCGGGCCAACCAGCCCGCGTCGATCAGAATCAGGTGCAAATTTTCATCCAAAATGCCCTCACCAATACCAGTCTGAATCCTCTGGTGATTTACGGGCCGGACTTGAAGCCGCTGAGTCCACCCACGGCTTTGGAAGGAAACGCCGATTTTGATTTCAAGGACTTAGAAACAGCGGTGAATCTCCGTGCGCCGATGTTTAAAACCGCCCCGACCGCGACCTGGATCATCAACTGGAATTACCAGAACACCCGATTAGTCGTCAGTGCCCCCCTATTTGCCGGACACCGGCTAATCGGTGCCTGCCAAGGAAGTATTAAACTGAAAGACTTCCAGGCGGTGCTCATGAAAGGGCAGCGGATGGTCTGGTTGTTTATCCTTATCTATTGTCTTATTTTCATTTTGTTTGGAAACTATCTACTCACCAAACAGTTGGTTAATCCTATGCAAAGAATGGGACGGTTAGTCGACTCATACCGGGATGTGGATGAACCGTTTAATCTAGCCGAAGACTGGGAGATCAACGAAGTCGGGCGGCTTTACCTGTCAATCAAAAAGATGATAGCACGACTTGAAGAGAACAAAGTTCAACTCAAGCATCAAATCGAAGCCCTGGAAACGGCGAATCGAGAAATTCTGAAGACCCGGAACAAGATGATCATTTCAGAGAAAATGGCTTCAGTGGGCCGCCTGGCCGCAGGGATTGCCCATGAAATCGGAAATCCTCTTGGCGCAGTCTTGGGTTATCTGGAAATCCTGGGCAAAGACGCCCTGTCTAACGAAGAGGGGCAGGACATTATCAACCGAATTGGCCCGGAGTTGGAACGGATTAATAGAATTGTCAGACAATTACTAAATTTTTCCCGCCCCCCGCAAGGACACCAGGCCGACGTCCGGGTGGATGCCATTCTTCAAGAAGCCACTGATTTATTTCGTTTTCAGGAAATAAAATCTGGCATCGCCATTGCGCTTAATTTGCACGGGTCACTGCCCTTGCTCCGCACAGACCCTGACCTGTTCAAACAGGTCATCATCAACCTGATGGTCAATGCCTGTGACGCCATGGTCCAGGGCGGCGTCATCACCCTTGAGACGGATGTCACCACAACTGATGGATCCGACTCCTCGTCACCTCAGGAAGTGATCATTCGGGTCAGCGATACCGGTCCCGGCATCCCGGCTGAAGAAATCGGCCTGATCTTTGATCCTTTCTATACGACTAAACCTCCCGGCCACGGCACAGGACTGGGACTCTCCACCACCCTGGGTATAATCGAGTCCATGGGCGGCCGGGTGTCTGTCCACAACGCCGCCTCCGGGGGCGCAGTGTTTACTTTGACCATCCCGGTCAACAATTAGGAAAATCAAACAGGTAGAGGACGCTGAAGACAGAAAAAGAGTCCGTAGAGACTTCCTGATAGTTGAATATGTTGTTTATACCGGAATATTAATATCGAGATAATCACCATATTAGCCTAAGTCTTTGCGTTCTTTGTGAAGCCTTTGCGACCTCTGCGGTTCGCCTTAACCCGACTATTTCAGTCACCGGAGCTGTGCATGGCTGAAAATTTTGGCGCCATATTGGTGATAGATGATGAAGACGCCATGCGCCATATGCTCAAGATGCTACTCACCCGTGAAGGCTACCAGGTGGACCTGGCTAGCCACGGCCAGGAAGGTTTGGCTCGACTCAAGGATAAAGCCTTTGACTATGTGTTGTGCGATATCCAGATGCCGGTCATGGGTGGTCTCAGTTTCTTGGAGCAGGCCCTGGCCGATGGGTTCTCCGGGCCGATCATCATGATGTCCGCCTACGGGACGGTAGACACGGCCATCCAGTCGATGAAATTAGGCGCCTATGACTATGTCTCCAAGCCGTTTAAAGCAGATGAAATCATCCTGACCCTGAAGAAGGCTGAAGAAAGAGAACAACTCCGGCGGGAAAATTTAAAGCTTCGGGAAGAAGCCAAAAAAACATATAATTTTAGTAATATTATCTCCAAAAGCCCGGCGATGAAGAAGATTTTTCAAACCATCAGTCGCGTGGCTGAATACAAGACCTCAGTTTTGGTCACCGGCCCATCTGGATCTGGGAAGGAACTGGTAGCCCGGGCTATTCATCATAATGGTCCGCGTCGGGACAAGCCTTTTATGGCTGTGGATTGCGGCGCGATCCCCGAAAATCTTCTGGAAAGCGAGTTGTTTGGATTTGTGAAAGGTGCCTTTACGGATGCTTACCGAGACAAAAAGGGTTTGCTGGCCGAAGCTGCCGGGGGAACTTTTTTTCTAGACGAAATCGGTGAATTGCCGGTTTCTCTCCAGGTCAAGTTATTGCGGGTTCTCCAGGAGGAGGAAATCAGACCGGTAGGGGACACTCACTCTTACAAGATCGACGTTCGGATAATTGCGGCCACGTCCCGGGACCTGTCCGAGGAAGTGGCCGCCAGGCGTTTCCGTCAGGATCTATACTACCGGATTAACGTTATGTCTATTGTTTTACCCCGGTTAGCCGAACGCAAGGAAGACATTCCCCTTTTGACCGAACATTTCATTGAAAAACTGAATCGCCGCCTCAATCATCAGGTAGACCGCGCCGGACCGGAAGTCATGGCTATTTTTATGTCCTACCAATGGCCCGGGAATGTTCGCGAATTGGAAAACGTGATTGAACGGGCCATGGTCCTGACCGAAGGATCAGTGATTACATTGGATTCATTACCTCCGGAAATAGCGGGAAAAAATTTCGCCACGCCTTGTTCCGAACTTGAACCTTCCGGCTTCGATCCCATCGCAGATGGCGACCTGTCCATTAAGAAAGGAACCAAACACCTCGAAAAGATGCTGATTATCCAAGCATTAAAGAAAACTGGAGGGAATCGTACCCATGCTTCCAGACTGCTCGAAATCAGCCACATGAGCCTGCTAAGCAAAATCAAAAAATACGCCGTTGATCTCTAGACAAATTCCCAAGAACAACACCGCCAGACGCAGTGAGTGCAAATCAAAAGCGGCGTTCACCTCACCGTGACGTTATTGCAGGTCCGGCACGCCAACGAGCACCCCCGAAATTCGAGGCTAGCCACCCCGGACCGGCAACTCTAACGCTCAACCCGTAACAGAAGGAAACACCCATTGTTCAGCGAATCGTGTCCGCCGCCTTCTGGTGGCCCCTCGGCCAGAGAAATCATCACCACCCACATGAATGCCGACTTTGATGCCTTAGCCAGCATGGTGGCGGCCAAGAAACTTTATCCCAACGCCACGTTAGTCTTTCCGGGCTCCCAGGAAGGCGGTTTAAGAGACTTCTTTCTTCAATCCACACTCTATATCTTTGACTTTGAAAAAATCAAACAAGTGGATTTGCAGAAGGTGGAACGGTTGATTCTGGTAGACACCCGGCAGGCCGGCCGGATAGGTGATTTCAAGGACATCATTAACAAGAACGGCGTGGATATACACATTTACGACCACCATCCGCCATCTCCGGACGACATCACGGGTTCGGTCGAGGTAATCCGAGAGGTCGGAGCCAATACGACCATCATGGTTTCACTGCTGCGGGAGCGCGACATCTGTTTGACACCGGAAGAAGCCACCGTCATGGCCACCGGCATCTATGAAGATACCGGCTCTTTCAACTTTTCCTCCACCCGAGAAGAAGATTTTTCTGCGGCGGCCTTTCTGCTGTCCAAAGGGGCCGACTTGAACATCGTCTCGGACTTGATCACCCGTGAATTAACGGTGGAACAAGTCAGTCTGCTCCATGACTTGATAGAATCGGCCAAGAGTTACGACATCAACGGAGTGGCGGTGGTCATAACCAAGGTTTCATCCAACAGATATGTGGGCGACTTCGCCCTATTGGCCCACAAATTCATGGACATGGAAAATATCAACGTTCTCTTTGCCCTGGCCCGGATGGAAGACCGCGTTTACATGGTGGCCCGCAGTCGCATCTCCGAAGTCAATGTGGGTGAAATTGCCATGGCCTTTGGTGGCGGTGGACACCCTACAGCCGCCTCGGCCGCCATCAAAAATGAAACCCTGCTGCAGGTGGAGAAAAAGCTGATCCTAGTGCTCCGAAGCAAGGTCAACCCGACGACCAACGCCGGCAGCCTCATGAGTAGCCCAGCCATCACGGTGGAAGTGGACAAAACCATCCAAGACGCGCTGGACTTGATCATCAAGTACAACATCAATGGGGCGCCCGTGATGTCGCACGACCAACTGAAAGGCCAGATTACCCGGCAAGTCTTGGAAAAAGCGGTTTTTCACGGACTACGGGATTTGCCGGTCAAGGAATTAATGAGCCCGGATTCGGTCAGTGTCCATCCTAATGCGTCTCTGTATGAAATCCAACAGCTCTTTTTCGTGGACAAACAGCGACTACTGCCCGTGTGCGAAAACGATCGGCTGGTGGGTGTCATTACCAGAACCGATCTGCTCAATGCCCTTATCGGTCAGCCGACTGTTTCTGAATATCTTTATGACAGCAGCAGAGGCCACGATTTCGTTCGCACCAAAAAGATTAAGTCACTCATGGCCGAACGGTTACCCGAAGACATTTTCAAGCTTTTACAGGACATAGGTGAGACGGCTGAGGAACTCAATTACAACGCCTATGCCGTGGGCGGCTTTGTCCGTGATCTACTATTGCGTCGGGATAATTTTGATATCGACGTCGTCATTGAGGGCGATGGAATTCACTTTGCCCGAGTATTTGCCAAAAAGCATCATCTCCGAATGCGCCATTTTATCAAATTTCGCACCGCAGTGCTCATCTTTCCTGACGGTTACAAAGTAGATGTGGCCACGGCCCGATTGGAATACTACGAATCGCCGGCGGCCTTGCCGGTAGTTGAGATAAGCTCCATCAAACTAGACTTGCACCGTCGTGATTTCATTATGAACACCCTGGCTGTCAAGCTGAACAGCAGACAATTCGGGACGTTAATCGATTTCTTTGGAGCTCAGAGAGATATCAAGGAAAAAGTTATTCGCGTTCTGCACAATTTGAGTTTTGTAGAAGACCCGACCCGCGTGTTCCGGGCCATCCGGTTTGAACAACGATTCGGGCTTAAGATCGACAAGTTAACGGCTAACCTCATCAAGAATGCGATAAAAATTAAATGTTTTGATCACTTGTCCGGAATCCGCATTTTTTCCGAGCTGCGACTCATCCTGGAGGAGGACAACCCCGCGGCGATCCTGGCCGAAATGAATCATTACAAGCTCCTTCCGGTCATCTGGCCGGACCTGCGGTGGAGCCCATCAAAGGAAAAACTGATCAATCGGATCAAAGAAGTGATCTCATGGTATGAACTTAGTTACATTGAGGAATCTATTCAGCACTGGCTGGTCTATTTTCTCGGCTTGACCTCAGACCTCAAGCGGGAGCCACTGGAGGCCTTGTGTGAGCGGTTGATGATTCCAGCCCGAAAAAAAACGGTCTTCATGTTAGACCGGGCCGCCGCAGATCGCATCCTCAAGAAGTATTACTTTCGCAAAAATCTGATGAAGAGCGAGATATACAATGATCTCATCCCATTGAGTAACGAAGCGCTGCTTTACATGATGGCTCGATCCGGAAAGGACCTGACTCGCCGCTCCATCTCCTTGTACCTGACCCAATTAAGATACATGAGTCTGCACCTGACCGGCCGTGGCCTAAAGGACATGGGCTATAAACCAGGGCCGGTGTTCAAACAGATATTATCCACTTTGTTCCAATCCAAACTCGACGACATCGTCAAAACGCCTGAAGACGAAATTGATTATGTCAAGGCCCACTGGCCGCTGCCGTTAATTGACCGGACGGACCCAACTCCATCCCATAGTCCGCCGGGATGACCCGCCCGATATAAGTTGGGCCTGGTGCAATAGGAGACTCCAAAAGCCTTGAAAGGGCGAACCAGGTTAGCCCAGGTCAAGTGAAGTGGCGCCCTGGGTACCAGGGGTCCGGCCTTTTGATCTATGGGGTTTTGGTTGTAATCTGAATACCCAGGGCTTCACCCCGGGCTAACCCGGTTCGCCCCGTTGGGGCTTATTTGGAATCAGCCATTGTAAAAATATTTCATGTGGTTGCCCTGTGTTGGCCCTGCATTATTCTTGCCTCAAATCTCACCTTGTGCTACTGTAACGCCCATGCCAAAATAGTATCAAAAAGTAGCCACTGGTTGGCACTTAATTATTGTGTGATTCCAGCCTCTCCTCTGAGCGATGGAGACATCCTGACGCTGGAAATGAAGTTGCGACACTTCTAACATTAAGGAGAGACACGATGAGACCAGCGCGCTTAAAAGCTGTGGTGGTATTTATTTTACTAACATTTATATTGGCCTCATGTGCCCCGTTACCCCCGCCGGGCACCCCTCTAACGGCGGAAGACC
>JADFYC010000181.1:0-5394 GCA_015233295.1 Deltaproteobacteria bacterium
TCACTTAACTGCACGGAAGATTGTTGCGTCCCATTGACCAGTTCGATGATCCATTCCTCCAAAGCCACGGGGTTGACGAACTTTAACATGGCCGAACCAGCCCGAGGATGCCCGCCGCCGCCCATGCTGCGCATGATTGAGCCGATGTTGAGTCCATCCACCGCGCTGCGACCAATAACCATAGTCCGGTCTCTCTTTGTCTCGGTGAAAATGCCGAACGCAGCGTCCACGTTCATAATATCCCGGAACATATCCACCACCATAGACAGGCCCGGAGTATGTCCCTCGACACTTATCCGGTTCAAGCTGATATGGAATCCGTTGAGACTTAATCGCTTAGCACTCTTGAGCATTTCGAATAACACGTCTTTATGCCGGGGACCATACGTGGGCCGGAGAAATCGCCTGATAACGCCTAAGTCCGCCTTCTGTTCCAGCAGATATCCCACCGCCGTGGCATCTTTGGAGGTAGTGGATGGGAAGGTCAGGTTTCCCGTATCCTCATAAATTCCAGCCATGAATAGGGTGGCGTGAATAGGTGAAAGTTGAATCCCCACATCTTTCATCTTCAAGGCCAGTAAGGTGGTGGCGGCCCCCGTCGGCTCATAAATCACCCGGTTGGCCCGAATATCCGGACTATCAGGATGATGGTCCCACATATGTATGTCTAGCCCTGGGATCCTTTGGAGTTGGTCGGCGCCGTCTATCCGAGCCCAGTTATTGGCATCGACCACGATCAACTTAGTAACAGCAGCCAAATCAATTTCGTCAACGTGGTGAACAGTAAGTAGATTCTTGTGAATGGACAAGAACGCGGAGGCATTGACATTGACGTTTTTGGGCAGCACCGGAACCACCCCGGAATAGAGAACCGCCGCGGCAAAAAGAGAAGCGATGGCATCAAAGTCGGCATTTTTGTGGGTTACGGCGATCTCCATGTGTCCTTTCCTCTTCTGACCCCAGATGGCCTGCCGGGCCAGGATTAAATGAAACATCAGGGGCCAACCAGGGTCTCCCGGTCAAAGTCCCATGGATAGGTTTGATCAAAAAAACAATGAATTGCCATTTGACCAGGGGACCAAATCCAAAGATGAGCCAAATTGAACTCAACCTGGTGAAAAGGTTCCCCCCGGACGATCTGGTCTTGACTGTAAGTTTCCAGGAGAACCCATCTACCCGAGTCGAGCTTATAAACCTCCAGGGTCTTGGTGATTGGATCTACCAGCCAGAGGTGCGGAATGCCAAATTCAGCGTAAATGGGCATCTTCCGAACTCGATCGGTCCGCTCCGTGCCGGAAGACAAGATTTCGCATACCCAGTCGGGCGGCACCTCAAACCAGTAGTCTTCTATGGGGCCGGGCATCCTTTCTCTTCGCCACCCGGCCAAATCAGGAACCAGAACATGATCGCCAAAATGTAATTCCGGTTCCACCAGAAACCACCAGCCGCCCGGCCCTCCTCCTTCGCCCAAATCAAAAGGCCCGACGACTTTAGCCCCTAAGATCGTAGAGGTTCTAAGATGTTTTCGCCTGGGCCGGGGCGTAGCTATCAACTCACCATTTATGATTTCCCCGATCATGTTTTCAGGGACACCATACAAATCATCATAAACGGCGCGTCGTTCGACTGGTGACGACATATCAATGCCCCTAACGTGCTGCGAGTCGGCCCCCAAGTCTACTCGGTTTTGGCCTGTTCGGTGCGTTTGCCCTTATAGAACTGTGGATATAGCTTTTGAGCGCATTCGGGACAGACGCCATGAGTAAATACCACATCGGAATGTTCCGCCAGGAAGCTTTCCAACTGATTCCAGTAGCCCTTGTCGTCCCGAATTTTCTTGCACGAAGAACAAATAGGCAACAGACCGCTCAAAGTCTTAACCTCGGCCAGGGCCCGCTGCAACTGGATAATAAGTTGTTCTCTCTCTTCTTCCGCCTGTTTTCGCTCCGCGATGTCCCTGGACACGGCCTGAAATTCTACAAAGTGGCCGTGGTCGTCGAAGATGGCCCGATCTATCCGGGCAAACCAGCGGGCCTCCCCGGTTGACGTCACAGCCCGATACTCGGCCTTGATGGTCTGGTCATCATAGGATAATGATTCTATGTTCCTTTTCAATTCCTCGTGATCATCCGGATACGTCAGGATCAAAACGCTTTGTCCGATTAAGTTTTCTCGACTCTTCCCGAAAAAACGGCAGGAGGCTTCATTGACAAAAGTCAGATTCAAAGCCGGGTCGAAACGGCAGATTAACTCGGTCTGGTCTTCAACGATAGCCCGATATAGGGCTTCACTCTTAAGAAGGGCTTCCTCGGCCCGGCGTTTCTGATGAAGCAACAATCGCCGTTGACTGGCCTGTTCGATAACCGAAGGGAGCAGCTCCAGGTATCTTCCTTCTATATCTTTGACCATGTAGTCATCCGCTCCCAATTTCATGGCTTCAACGGCTAGCCGCTCGTCGCCCGTCCCGGTGATCATCACGGTCGGGGGCAGCTCACCCTGAGACGCCAGGATGCGGATGACTTCGATCCCATCGTAGCCGGGCATCTTCTGATCCACCGCCACAGCGTCATAGGAGATCTTTTCAAACATCTCCAGCCCCTTTTTGCCGTCACTGGCGATATCCACTTGATACCCGGCTCTTTCCAGCCTCTTCTTGACCAGACGCGCCAATCCTTCATTGTCCTCCATGTAGAGAACTTTGATTGGTTCTGGTTCCGGCATCAGTCTTACCCTCCCTATTAGATCGCTGAAGCCACGCTTTCGTCAACGCTTTCGGTATTGATTCTTCCACGGCGCCCGTTTACTCTCCAGGTAATCCTTAAGGGCCAGGTGCAAGGTCGCCGCCGCCAATTCCGCACAATGGAGGTAGTCATTTGACAATCCCCCCAGCTCCCGGCTGATATCGCCAGAGTTTATCCTAAGGGCCTGTTGCCACTGCATCCCGCTAGCCAGTTCGGTGACGGCGCTTCCGCAGGCAATGGTGTAAGCACATCCATCAGTCATGAACGCAATGTCCGTGATGACATCATCCTTGATGACCAGGGATATCTCCATGGAATCCCCACAGCCGTCTTCGGGCGCGCCGAAACCGTCGGGATGAGGAAGAATGCCGACATTCCGGGGTGTCATGACGTGTGACATAAATTGTTCGGAATAGCTGTCCGGAGCCCGGCGATGTCGGCAGGCCAGAGTCTCAGGTATTAGGCCAAGATTATCGGTCATCTTTTGTCCCTCTTGACAAAATCTCCTCAAACCGAGCCCCGCCGTCCAGAGCCGATAACGTAGTCATTTCGAGGAGACAAATCGGTACCTCCGCCGGAGGCGCCTCAACAAATCCGTCCATTACTACTTCTGTTAAATGCCGTCCATACACTGAAGGTCAAGACCAGGAACCGTATTGGATTGGGTGGCCGTCCAGGTATGACTGCCCTTGCTCATCTAAACCGAATCTACCCTCGGAGATAAACCAGATGGTTTTGGGAAAAATATCCCAATCACCGACGTCCTTCAACATCTCCTGGTGTCGCCCGGCGACTCGGGCCAATTTAACCAGGTCCATCCGGAGCTTATCCAGTGGTTCAGGAAGGGTCACGGGCAAGGGGTCGGATAACATCAACAGAGGACCGGAATCCACGCCATCGTCGATCCAAATAGTAGATGCTCTCAGTTCGGTCCGACCAGCCGCAATGGCATCAAACACCGCATCATCCCCTACAAATCTTCTCGTCCCATCTTCATTAGTTATGGACAGGTCCGCGGGATGCACATTGACGCATCTGGGCAAGGTTATATAGCTCATGTATCCCCCCAAAGCGATCAAGTCAATCTCAAATGTCGCCACCAATTTGGCGGCCAGACTGTCATATTCTCTTCGGGCTTGCTTCCCTTCGGGGGTGGTTGCCGTCCGCCTCTGGCCACGACGCTGATAGAATTTCCGAATATCATAGCTATGGTACGGAATTCCGGCCTCATAAGCGATCCTTTCACCTTGACTCTTACCGTCGCTTCGATCACTAAAAATGAAAACCACCTCAAAAGGTGAACCTTCCGGCCGCAAGTGCAGGGAATGTTCTAGTTCGATGAGCTTCTTGATATTACTTCCCGAACCAGACATGAATCCAGCCACGCGCATAGGTCGTCCGGCCTTCTTTGGATCAAAAATAGGCGTAATTTTCATTAGGTTGTTCCCTGAAGAAATCGCGGGAGAGCCGGGAGCGCCATGATCGGTCCATCCCCCAAAAAGCCTCCGGCAAATTAATCTCTATGGGTCGCCGGCCGACTCTTGGCCACCTCCTGCGATGGTTAGCCGCAATGCTTCGCCAAGCCTCAATTATAACTAGCTTTTAAAAATCGGCAAGTAATTCAACATGAGAGCATCATTCAAAAGCGGCTGACTATAGCTTAGGCTATCAGATAATTCAAGAATAAAGACCGCCTTGACCTGGTCAAGTCTCAGTCAGGTCGAAATATCCGCCGCTCCGTTCCAGCTTGTAGAGGGTCCTGTTCGGGATGGATTAAGATACCGGTTCATAGCGACGCGACAATGCCGCTTGCATTCAAAAACGAGGTATGATATCTTTTGCGCTCAACTTTTTATAACATAGTCGTCCGAAATTGAAATCCGGAATTCGGCGTCAGATTACAGTAAGGTGGTAACACTTGGGGAAAAAAGTTTATCTGGTCAGTTTAGGGTGCCCCAAAAACCTGGTGGACAGCCAGGTGATTCTTGGTGGGCTGGTCCTTCAAGGTTATGACATCTGCGAAGAAGCTGGTGAAGCAGACCTGATCATAGTCAATACTTGCGCCTTCGTTCAGGAGGCGGTGGAGGAAGGCCTGGAGACCATCCTTGACCTGGCGGCGCTCAAAACGCGAGGCCGACTCCAACGGCTGGTCGTGACCGGATGTCTCCCCCAGCGATATGGTAAGAAACTTCTAACACAGCTACCCGAAGTAGACTTGTTCCTGGGCGCGGATGGATGCCGGGACTTGTCCACGCAACTTGATGACCTGACGACTCGGCTGGTGATAGCCCGACCATCTTTTCTAATGGATGAGAACACCCCCCGTCTCATCACCTTTCCCACTCACACCGCGTACGTAAAGATTTCTGATGGCTGCGATCATCATTGCACTTTTTGCATTATTCCCAGACTCCGCGGGAGACTCCGCAGCCGGCCGCCGGAATCCATTCTTGGTGAAGTCGCCCAGTTGGCCGGGTCGGGGGTCAAAGAAATAATTCTAATCGCCCAGGACACCACAGCTTATGGCCGTGATCTGCTGGCCGGTTATGATATCGCCGACCTGTTAAAAGACTTATTGACCATTGACGGCCCAGACTGGTATCGGCTGATGTATACCAACCCGGAAGGGATCACCGACAAGCTGTTGACCATC
>JADFYC010000181.1:5578-7448 GCA_015233295.1 Deltaproteobacteria bacterium
CCGAAACCGAAGAAGCCTTTAACCACCTGGACAGGTTTGTGGCCGAGGCCGCCTTTAATCACCTGGGTGTGTTTACCTATTCACCCGAATCTGGAGCCAGGGCGGCGCGATTGTCGGACTCGGTGCCGGCTAAAGTTAAACAGGCCAGGCGAAATCGGATCATGTCCCGCCAGAAAAACATCTCCCGAAAACTCAATCAGAGACTGGTGGGGACCTGTCACCGGGTCCTGGTGGAAGGCTTCAGTCAGGAGACTGACTTGCTTCTCCAGGGCCGGACTATTTTCCAGGCTCCCGAAATTGATGGAGTGGTTTACATCAATTCCGGCCAGACCCAGGTTGGTCACCTGGTTGAAGTAAAGATAACAGCCGCTCATGATTACGACCTGGTCGGGGAAATAATCGAGCCTTGATACTAGAACTAAAGGATGGACTTGTGGCTGAACCGTTAAAATGACCGCCGGTTGTCGACCAACTAGTCCTGCTCAAAAAAGATTCAACCTGAGGCCAACCTTTTTCTTCAACTGCGACATGAAATCATGTTTGACTTTGGTGGGATAAAACCCTTTGAGAGAATTAATTCTGACCTTGCCCCGGCTCAAAATGGACTTCTGACCATCACGGTTGATCAGGGCCATCACCTGGTCCACAGCTTTTTCAGGCGACACTTCCATAAAAAACAATTCGGACCAGGTATTCCGATAAAATATCCCCACCTCAGTCAGTTTTTTGACCCATTCCGCCTGGGTGAAGTTAAGCATCACATAAATTCCAGATATAATTGGTTCATTCAAAAGTGACCGGTTATCTATATCGGATATCTTAATCTGCGGAAAAAAAGATACTAGATCAGATAATAACCACTGAATATCAGCTAATGAAACGGGAACACTGGTCGGGATGAAGTTCAAAGAAGTGGTCTTATCAAAAACCCGGTTATGCACCATCCAGCTTAGTACCTCCAGCAGGCTACCGGATTTCCTCAAGACCAGCCCCTTGGGGTCCGCCACACAATCATAATTATTGGGCACCCGCCCGAGCAAGATACCCCATGTTCGTTTGTTGCCCACCCGGTCCAGGTGGGAATAAAAGGATAAGCTCTCCAGTGGTAAAGCATCCTCAAATGGATTTTTCAGGATCTCCACTTTATCGGGTGAACGACTATAGAACGTCCACAGACGTCGACCCAGAATGGCCAAATCCGTATCACTAATCATCACCTCATTTGATTCGGTTTTTTTCAAGTGATCTTTGAGCCGAATATAAGTCTCTCTCAAGTAATTGTGCAACATTTCGCCCAGTTCTAAGACTCGGTCGAAGCGCCATTCCTCATAAGAATTTAGTCGATCCACCCGTTTCAGATCCCATTTCCACTTCTTGACACAGGAGACCATGATCTTTTTCTTAAAATCAGGCCGAGGGTCATGGAGGTCGCCCACGGTAATTTTGGTCTGGGCCTTAATATAAAAACATTCCCGCAACAGTTCGACCACGGAGTCCAAACTCAGATCCGAGTAGTACGCTATAATCCGGTCGACCATCAACATGTAGGGGTCGGGAAAATCTTCCGGGTTGGTGGCATCTAAAACCAATCTTTTCAGCTCCTCACAAGGAAGCTCCAAATGATCCGCGGTATTTATAAACCCCTCCAGGAGACCCATTTTTAGCACGGACTTATAAGGTGAATACAATGCCTTATTAATTTGCCACAATGCCGCCCCAATAAACTCCTTAAGCGGCACCTTCCCCATGCGGCCCATATCAATAAAAGTACTCTGCACAGTCTGAGTCGAGTTGGAGAGTAGTTCAATCGCCTTATCATAATCTTCGATACTCGCCCCTGCGGGCACCGCCCACCACAAAGGGACCCGCC